>JBBRSV010000004.1:0-78074 GCA_038245055.1 Chitinophagales bacterium
AATTCTTCGCGGGTCACTACATTTTCCTGGGTGCCTGCAAAATTTAATGTTGCCATGTTATTTGTTTTTATTTTAAAATATAAAGTCTGTTTATTTTTTCGTGTAATCCTATACGTTATATCCAATTAGTTATCACATACTAAACACCTCTTCTTGCTTATCCAAAAATTCATTTTCAATAACATCCTCGCCTGGGTCTAATCTTTCAAATTCTTTTACTTTCTCGTGAAAGCCACTGCTGTCTTTTATGATGGCAACTCTTGCACTTCTCACAAATTCTATCAAGCCGTACGGCTCAAGAAAAGCAATTAATTTATCTGTCTCTTCTCTATGCCCGGTTGTTTCAAAAACGGTATAATCTTTTCTTATTGCGATGGCTCTTGCACCAAATTCGTGTAACAACCTTTCTACTTTTATTTTTTCCGTTATCGCTTCGGTAGGCACTTTAAACAAGCCCATTTCCTGCCAAATGATCTCATCGTTGGTATTGTAATATGCCTTTAACACATCAACTTGTTTTTCGATCTGCCGTACAAGTTTTTTCACTACTTCTTCCGTTTCATCAATAACAATATTAAAGCGATGAATACCCGGCACTTCTGAAGGTGATGTATTAAGGCTATTGATATTTATTTTTCTTCGTGAAAAAATAATTGCAATACGGTTTAGCAAACCAATCTGGTTTTCCGTATAAACTGTTACTGTAAATTCCTGTTTCATTGTTCAATTCTTTATTGTGATCAATTTTATTTTACTGCGATTACCCTTAACCGTTTGTAATCAGCATACCAATGTTCATTTTTATATAAAACCGATTTTAAATTATTCTGCACTTCGTTTAAAATGCTTTCAATAACGTCATTATCTATACCTCGTAGGAAAGCGCTACCGAACATTTTTATCCATTCTTTAATTCCGTTTTCATTGTCGTTCAACTTAGTTTCCCTTTCATAATGCACAGCAAATGTTACCTTGAAACCTCTTTTTTCAAGCAAGGCTGTATACTCTCCTACAGATGGAAAATACCATAAAGACGTTAATGCATTTTCCGGGAACCCATGTTTTATTAAACTTTTTTGCAGGGCCTTAAGAATCTTTTCAATATTATCCCTTCCCCCCATTTCTATAACGATGCGCCCAGGTTTTTTTAAACTTTTATACATGCAATCTATGCATTCTTCTTTTTCATGAACCCAATGCAGTACAGCGTTTGAAAATATTGCATCAAACCGATCTTCAAAATAAAAATCGGAAGCAGACTGTACCTGAAAATCTAATTGCGGGTAGGCCGTTCTGGCATTTGCAATCATCTCCATAGAGTTATCAATTCCGATTACGTCGGCCCCGGTGTTTGCAATTACGCTTGTCAGGTAACCGGTGCCACAACCCAAATCAAGAATCCGCTCACCAGGCTGAGGGTTTAACACCGCAACAAGATCTTCACCAAATTTAAAAACGAAGGAATGCTTATCATTATACAGATCAGGATTCCATAAAGCACCTTCGGAAAATTTACCGTTGGGTATCTCGTTATTATTTTGTGAAGAGGTCAGGGCCATTTTTCGCTAAAAAATTTTTACATAATGCTCTACAGTCGGAAAAGGTTCATAAAAATGATGAAGCAAGTTCTTCCAATCAACATATCTTTTATGATTTTTAAATCCATTTATATGATCGCCAATGCTATTCCATTCTACCAATAAAACATACTTATTCGAGAGCTCAACACACTTCTGTAATTCATGTTTAAGATAACCGTCCATGCTGGCTATGATTTCCCTGGCTTCTGCAAAAGCTTTTTCAAATAAGTCGTTTTCATTGTCTTTAATATATAAGGAAACGATCTCTGTTATCATTATTGCATTTTATATGTTTTGCAATTATGATAACCTGATTTCACTAACGCTGCAACCCTGCGGCACCATGGGGAAAACATTGTTCTCTTTTCCAACCATTACTTCGAGTAAATAAGCACCGGGATGATCCAGCATTTCTTTTAAACCATTTTTCAATTTCTCCCTCTTTGATATTTTTTGCCCGCTAATTTTATAAGCCTTTGCCAGGGCAACATAGTCCGGGCTTTGAATATCAGTAAATGAATAGCGCCTTTCATTAAATAATTCCTGCCATTGCCTCACCATTCCTAGAAACTGATTATTGAGAATAATAATTTTAACGTTGATATCATTTTGCATTATTGTGCCTAATTCCTGCAACGTCATTTGGAAACCGCCATCACCAATAATGGCGACTACAGGTCTTTCCGGCGCACCCATCTTTGCACCCATGGCTGCAGGTAATGCAAACCCCATTGTGCCAAGGCCTCCGGAAGTAATGTTACTTTTTGACTTTGTAAATTTTGCATAACGACATGCAACCATCTGGTGTTGGCCAACGTCAGTAACAATGACCGCATCGCCTTCCGTCAGCTCATTTAATACATTTATTACCTCTCCCATCGTGAGTTGTTCGCTAGCTGGATTCAACTCCTTTTGTATGCAAGTATCTATTTCTATTTTTTTGTATTCATTAAATTTTTTGATCCATTTTGCATGATCTCTTTTTTCAATTGCCTTTGTAAGCAAGGGCAATGTCTCTTTACAATCGCCCCATACCGGAACGGTAGCCTTTACATTTTTATCAATTTCAGAAGGATCAATATCGAGATGAATTATTTTTGCCTGCTTTGCATATTTATCCAACCTTCCTGTTACACGATCATCAAAACGCATTCCAACTGCTATTAAAACATCACATTCGTTAGTCAAAACATTAGGGCCGTAATTTCCGTGCATACCTAACATACCAACATTTAACGGATGATCTGTCTCCAACGCGCTCAATCCAAGAATGGTCCATGCCGCAGGAAGGCCGCCTTTCTCAATAAACTTTTTAAATTCATTTTCTGCTTTTCCCAATATTACTCCTTGTCCAAAAATTACAAAAGGTTTTTGAGCAGTATTAATTAATCTCGCAGCTTCTTCGATGTACTCCTTTCTTATGTGTGGCTTGGGGCGATAGCTGCGAATGTGATTGCATTTTGTATAACCTTCAAAGTCGAACATTTGCAGTTGCGCATTTTTAGTAATGTCAATAAGCACTGGCCCCGGACGGCCGCTTTTCGCTATATAAAATGCCTTCGCCAACACAGAAGGAATTTCGGTTGCATCGGTTACCTGGTAATTCCATTTCGTAACCGGCGTGGTGATATTAATCACATCGGTTTCCTGGAAGGCATCAGTACCCAGGAGATGTGCATAGACCTGCCCTGTTATACAAACCAATGGTGTGCTGTCGATTTGTGCATCTGCAAGCCCGGTTACAAGATTGGTGGCGCCAGGACCGCTTGTTGCAAATACTACCCCCACATTTCCTGACGACCTTGCATAACCTTGCGCTGCATGAATTGCTCCCTGCTCATGACGAACTAAAATATGATTTAACTTTTGTTGATAGTCATATAGTGCGTCATAAATGGGCATGATTGCGCCACCAGGGTATCCAAATATTGTATCAACATTTTCGGCAATGAAAATTTCGAGAACTGCGACAGAACCAGATATGGATTTGGCTTTTGTTTCCGTCTTTAATTTTTCCTGTTTAATTTCTTCAAGAATTTCCATGACAAATTATTTAAATTTTCGTAAATTATTTTTTCGCTTATGCATCAGTTACACAACCCTCAGCCGCGGTAGTAACACATTTTGCATACTTATATAAAACTCCTTTTGTTGCTCGCAAAGCAGGTTGTTTCCATTTACCTTTTCTTTCTGCAATAATTTTCTCATCAACTTTCAAGGTGATTGTTTTTTTCGAAACACTTATTTCAATCCTATCATCATCTTGTACCAACCCAATCAACCCGCCATCGAATGACTCAGGTGTTATATGTCCGACGACGAAGCCATGTGTGCCACCGCTAAACCTTCCATCAGTAATCAATGCAACACTTTTTCCGAGACCTGCACCAATTATCGCAGAGGTTGGCTTAAGCATTTCAGGCATACCTGGAGCACCACGCGGACCAACATGTTTTATAACTACAACATCACCTTTTTTTATTTTTCCTGAATTAATTCCACTTATTAAATCATGTTCACCGTCAAAAACCCTGGCCGGCCCCTCAAACGTTTCACCTTCCTGCCCGCTAATTTTTGCAACACTTCCACCTTCTGCTAAATTGCCATATAATATTTGAAGGTGCCCTGTTGCTTTTATTGGTTGTTCTATTGGTAAAATAACCTTTTGGGTTTCAAAATTTAATTCAGGAATATCTTTAAGATTTTCTTCAATTGTTTTGCCCGTAACAGTGAGGCAATCGCCATGTAACATTTTCTTCTCCAACAAATATTTCATCACCGCAGGCACGCCGCCAATGTGGTGCAAATCCTCCATCAAATATTTTCCACTTGGTTTCAAATCTGCAATAACCGGAGTGCGATCACTAATAACCTGGAAGTCATCTTGTGTAATCGAAACATCAACACTTTTGGCCATTGCGATTAAATGCAACACAGCATTAGTACTTCCTCCTAAAACCATTACGATAGTCATGGCATTTTCAAAAGCCTTCTTTGTCATAATATCCGACGGCTTAATATCTTTTTCTAATAAGAGTCGAATCGCTGCTCCGGCTTCATGGCATTCTTTTTTCTTTGCTTCGCTCAGCGCAGGGTTAGAAGATGAATACGGCAAACTCATCCCGAGTGCTTCTATGGCACTCGACATTGTATTAGCGGTGTACATACCTCCACAAGCTCCCGCGCCCGGACATGAATGCTGAACAATTCCTTTAAAATCTTCATCACTCAATTCGCCGGCTATTTTTTGCCCTAGCGCTTCAAATGCTGAAACAATATTTAGATCCTTCCCCTTGTAATGACCGGGTGCAATAGTTCCACCATATACCATTATAGAAGGCCTGTTTAATCTTCCCATCGCCATAATAGATCCCGGCATATTTTTGTCGCAACCGGGTACCGCAATCAATGCATCATAATATTGTGCGCCACAAACTGCTTCAATAGAATCGGCAATTATATCGCGGCTAACTAAAGAAAAGCGCATACCATCGGTTCCATTGCTCATACCATCGCTAACGCCAATTGTATTGAAAATAAGCCCAACCAATTCGCTATCCCACACACCCATCTTTACAATCCTGGCCAGTTCATTTAAATGCATGTTACACGTATTGCCATCATAACCCATGCTCACAATACCAACCTGCGGTTTTTTGAGATCATCGTCGGTAAGGCCAATGCCATAAAACATAGCCTGGGCGGCGGGTTGCGTTGGATCTTGTGTAATTGTTTTACTATATTTATTTAATTCTTTCATATTAAAACTGGGGAAGATTTAGATTCTTTTTCTGTTACAAGATTTTTATATGCTCTTTGGATTTTTACCGATAAAGTATTGTTCCATTGCTTTTTAAAATTTACATTATCCAATGATTCCATTCCAATAACCTCAGCAGCGGTGCCACAGAAAAATGCGGCATCCGCATTATGAATTTCCTTCGTTGTGATTTGTTTTTCAATCACCTGGATATCCAGTTGATCACATAATTCCAAAACCGTGGCTCGTGTAATCCCAGGCAAAATATTACCTAGTGACGGCGTATACAGTACCCCGTTATCTTCCACAAAAACATTTGCTCCCGGGCCTTCAGCAATAAAACCATTCATATCATTTAGTAACGCTTCATCAAAGCCGTTTGCTTTTGCCTCCTGGCTCGCCATGATAGAATTTACATAATGTCCTGTTGCCTTTGCAAATATTTTAAATCCTTTCGGGTTGGGCCTTTCAAAAGACGATGTCATAACCCGTAATAATTTGTCTCCTAAAAATGGTTGCATTTCCCATGTTTCAATTACAATAAATGATTCTTTATTCACATTAAAACTCATGTTTGCGGGAGCATACACGAGCGGCCTTATGTAAGCATCAATTAAATTACTTAAACGCAACACTTCGTAACTGGCTTTAATCAATTCTTCTGAAGACCAGGAATAAGGAAGGTTTAAAGCATCTGCAGAATTTTTCAACCTTTCAAAATGGGCCTGCTCTTTAAATATTTTAGTTTTCCCCAGTTCTGTTTTATAAGAACGGATACCTTCGAAAACACCGTAACCATAATGAAGTGTTTGACCATATAAATCAACTTTCGCTTCCGAAGCCTTTACAAATTCCCCGTTTAAATAAATAATTGTATTCTCATTATAGTACATAGAAATCAGTTTACTTTTTAATTTTAAATGATCGTTGTTTTTCCAAATGCAATGTTCTTAGCATTTATATTTAAAGGAATATCATTACTAATATAGTCGCTTACAAACTCGCCAATGGTAGAAGTGTAATGCGGATACAACGGATCAATATCCTGGGATACAAATCCATTTGCCAAGGTCCACTCAACCGCATCGCGTACATCTTCCGCCTCTTCATGTAAACCAAAATGGTCAAGCATCATACCAACTGATAAAATTGAACCAATCGGATTGGCAATATCCTTCCCTGCAGCCTGCGAATATGATCCATGAACTGGCTCAAACAACGCAGATGAAACTCCTATGGAAGCTGATGGCAAAAGCCCTAAAGAACCGCTTATAACACTGGCCTCATCACTTAAAATATCCCCAAACATATTTTCAGTAAGTATCACATCAAATTGTTTAGGATTAACAATTATTTGCATCGCGGCATTATCTACAAACATATAATTCACTTTTACTTCGGGAAATTGGGGCGCAATTTCCTGTATAACTTTTCTCCACAAGCGGGAAGTTTCAAGCACATTGGCTTTATCCACCAGCGTTAACTTTTTCCTTCTTTGTTGTGCCGCTGCAAATGCCAGCCTTGCAATTGGTTCTATTTCATTCCTGTCATATGAGCAAACATCAAAAGCATTTGTTGCAGCCTCATTTGTTTCTTTTTTACCAAAATAAATTCCGCTTATCAGCTCGCGATAAATTACAAAATCCACGTCTTGCAACAAATTTTCTTTTAGTGGTGAAAGATGTTGAAGACCGGGATATGCTGTTATTGGCCGAATGTTTGCGAACAAGGCTAACTCCTTACGCAGGCGTAGTAAGCCTTGCTCCGGCCGAACTTTCGCCATCGGGTAATTATCATATTTAGGATGGCCAACTGCCCCGAATAAAACAGCATCACTGTTATGGCAGATATCCAAAGTTTTCTGTGGTAACGGGTCTCCTGTTTTCTCAAGGGCATCTGCACCCATCACGCAATATTGAAAATTAAAGTTATGAGAATAGGTTGCCGCGATTGCACCCAAAACTTTTATAGATTGAAAAGTAACCTCTGGTCCAATACCATCTCCCGGAATTACTGCAATATTTTTATTCATGAATGTTATTATGCAAATTGTTTTTTCAATAACTTATACTCAAAAAGTAGTTATGTTTTATTGGCGGGGTTGTTTTTACGATGGAATTTTATTCCTACAGCGAGATGCCTGCGTCAATAAATTTCGCTTAGTTTATTTTACCGAAGTGGCTTTAGTTAAAAAAGTGGGGGACAATCCCCCACTAACATAAAACTAAAACTGCATGAACTAAGATGAAACTAAATTTTTCCCCCTGTATGCTTTTGCAAGTGCCGAAAGATCCAGGTCCTCTATTTCTTTTTTATTATCTGCGATTTGTAAAAATTTATCATATAATACGTCAACGTCATTTCTATCAAACTCGTAACCAAGCTGAAGAAAGCGCCACGCCAGCGCACTGCGTCCACTCCTTGCCGTTAGCACTATCCTGGAACTATCGGCTCCCACTTCCTCAGGTGTAATTATTTCATAAGTTAATGCATTCTTTAAAAAACCATCCTGGTGAATACCCGAAGAGTGTGAAAATGCATTACTTCCTACAATTGCTTTATTTGGCTGCACCGGCATTCGCATTATATCCGAAACTTTCCTGCTCATTGGATTTAATTGCTTTGCATCAATACCAGTATAAAATCCAAGGTCTTTATGTTGCTTAATGATCATGACGACCTCTTCTAATGAAGTATTACCGGCTCTTTCTCCCAGGCCGTTAATCGTACATTCTATTTGCCGCGCACCATGAATAATTCCTGCGATAGAATTAGCAGTTGCAACCCCAAGATCATTATGACAATGGCAGGAAATAACCGCCTTATCAATATTGGGAACATTGTTTATTAAATAAGCTATCTTTTCTCCATATTGATAAGGAAGGCAATAACCAGTTGTATCAGGAATATTAACTGTTGTTGCACCCGCTTTAATTACTTCTTCAATAACTTTAGCTAAATATTCGTTATCAGTTCTTCCGGCATCTTCGGCATAAAATTCTATATCGTCAGTATATTTTCTGGCCCATTTTACGCATTGTATAGCACGCGCCAAAATATCTTCACGCGTAGAATTGAATTTACTTTTTATGTGAAGATCGGATGTACCGATACCGGTATGAATACGTGGACGCTTTGCATATTTTAACGCTTCGCCGGCTACCTGTATGTCTTTTTCAACCGCACGCGTAAGCGCACAAACAGTAGCTGTAGTAATACTTTTTGAAATATCATTTACAGAAGAAAAATCACCCGGACTTGAAATAGGAAAACCTGCTTCAATAACGTCAACACCAAGATGCTCAAGATCTAAAGCCAGTTCAACTTTTTCTTTTGAATTAAGTTTGCAACCGGGCACCTGTTCGCCATCGCGTAAAGTTGTATCAAAAATTATTATTCTATTCATAGTTAAACTATCTATAAGAAAAATTTAGTAAAACTAATAAGCAACCAGTTTTTTATATATATGAAAGTAGAATATCTAAAACAACTATTTCAAACAAAAATGCAGAAATTTACATTGCCGAAATGAACAGTAATTTCACCAAACCCCTGTTGTTACTACTATTCCAGGTAAAATTAATACGATGCCCAACAGATCAACTGATGCAGTTTTTCAACTAATTCATTCACTTCAAAAGTCTGAAAAGAGAAATTTTAAGCTTTATGTGCAAAGAAATTCCTCTTCACCAGATCTTAAAATAGTGCAGCTTTTTGATGCATTAGATAAGATGAAAGAGTATGACGAAAAAGAACTCATCAATAAAACCGTCTCCATAAAAAGAGAACAGCTTTCTAACATGAAAGCGCATTTATATCGACAAATACTTGCCAGCCTTCGCGTTCTTGAAACCAATGAAAATATAGACATACAATTGCATGAACAATTAGATTATGCACGCATACTTTATAACAAAGGATTGTATTTACAAAGCCTCAAAATACTTGACCGTGTAAAAGAAAATGCGAAGGTGCGTAACCAGGTAAGTTTTCTTATAGAGGTATTGTTCTTAGAAAAGAAAATTGAATCATTGCACATAACGCGGAGCATGCAGGACCGGGCCGATGCATTAACCGGTGAATCTAATGAAACCAATATCCAGCTCATAAGAGTAACCAGGCTTTCAAACCTCGCCCTGCAGTTATACAGTTGGTATATTAAAAATGGCCATGCAAGAAATAGTGAAGATGAAAAGGAAGTTGAAAATTATTTTCATGAACACCTCACAGAAGACGTAAAAAATCCGGAAGGTTTTTATGAAAGATTATATTACAATCAAAGCTATTGCTGGTATGCTTTTATAAGGCAGGATTACTTATTATACTACCGTTATACCCAAAAATGGGTTGATTTATTCGCGGGAGATCCGGCGATGATGGAAATAGAAACCGCTAATTATATAAAAGGCCTTCACAATTTATTAAACGCTCATTTTACCTTAAGAAATTACAGTGGCTTTAATAAAACAATTCAATTATTGGAAAGTTTTCGCAATTCGGATACTGTAAAACAAAATAACAATAACGAGGTGCAGGTTTTTGTTTACTTATACACCGCTAAAATCAGCCAGCATTTTCTCGAAGGAACTTTTAAAGAAGGCTTGACGATCGTTCCTGAAATTTCTCAACAGTTGAAGGAGTTTAGTATTTATCTTGATCATCATCGTGTGCTGGTTTTTTATTACAAAATTGCTTCCTTATATTTTGGTGCGGGTGATTTTGGAACGGCTATAGATTATTTAAATAAAATAATCAACTGGAAGGTTGACCTTAGAACGGACCTTCAATGTTATGCAAGATTGTTACATCTTATTTCGCACTATGAATTGGGCAACTTTCAATTGTTGGAATATCTTATTAAATCTGTTTATCGCTTTATGGCAAAAATGAAAAATTTAAGCCTTGTTGAAGAGGAAGTATTTAATTTCTTGCGTAAATCATTTTATCTCTCTGCAAGAAAATTGCAGCCTGAATTTGAAAAACTACTAAACACCATTAAACAACTCGAAAAAAGTAAGTTTGAAACTCGTGCCTTTGCCTACCTCGATATTATTTCATGGCTGGAAAGTAAAGTAACTAACAAGCCTGTATACGAAATTATTAGAGAAAAATATTTGTTAGATAAAAAACTCACAAAACATTGACAAACTATTTATCCATTTAAAAATTAATATTTATATAATATTTCTTCCCGAAAGCATTCTGCTCAATTGCTTATAGATCACTAAAGAATTACATCAGTTATTTACTAACGCCAAATTATTTATCCGGATAAACTTTAGCTGCAATTGCTATTAACACTGGACAATAATTTATAAATTTGGAATAACCGGAAATTGACAGACGAAAAATTGATTTGAATAGATAAGTGATGAATCCCCCAAAACAGTGCATAAAGTTTTTATTTTGCCTCAGGTATTATCAATTTATTTTATTGCTTTTAATTGCCTTTTGTTTTTCTAATTCTTTATTAAGCCAATCAAAAATTACTGCAAAAAATGGCGTTCTGGATCTAAGCGAATGGAATTGGGAAAAGAACGGTGTCGCAAATCTTGATGGTCAATGGGAATTTTATTGGAATACATTGTATGATCCTTCAAAACCAGGTGACTTAACAAATCTTCATCCTGATTATATTTATGTGCCGGGTTTTTGGGATTCAAAGGTTCCGGGCAACACATTTCTGAAACCTGCCTTTGGCTTTGCAACCTATCGTTTAAAAATAATTTGCCCTCAAAATAATCCGTCGCTGGAACTTAAATTTTTAACGATTTCATCGGCATTTAAATTATTTGTAAATGGACAAGAGCTATTGGAAATTGGCAAAGTAGGCACATCACGAGCCACGGAAATTCCTCAAAATATTCCTTACATAATTCCGGTTGAACTTCTTAATAATGAATTAAATCTTACTGTACAGGTTTCTGATTTTAATTACAACAGCGGCGGCTTATGGGATAATATAAAATTGGGTACACGCCAGCAGGTACGGGCATTATGGATAAAAAATGTAGGTATTGATTTTTTTACTGCAGGCAGTTTTTTTCTAATGGGAATTTTTTTTATAGTGATATTTTTCTGCTTCAAAAAAAAGCTTGTGTCCTTATACTTCGGTATTTTTTGCATGCTTCTCGCCATACGTCCACTGCTTACCGATGAACTTGCGATCTTGTATTTAGCGAACTGGAATTGGGCATTTATAAAGCATGCAGAATTTGTAAGTCTTTATTTAATGGTTCCGGTACTTTCACTTTTTTCTTATGAACTTTTCCCGAATGAGTTTTCAAAAAAAATATTACATGCAATAATTTATACTACACTGCCATTTATAATACTGGCTATTTTTGCACCGCCATATATTTTCAGGTATTCATTGCGGCCCTTCGAGCTGATCATAATTTTATCGTCATTTTATGCGCTATATGTTTATACTAAAGCCGTAAAAAATAAAAGGCCTGGAAGCATTTATTTTTTGATAAGTTTTATTATTTTATTTATCACTATCGTAAATGATCTTTTATACAATAGTTTAATTATTCAAAGCACCAACCTGGTTTATCTCGGAATTTTTATCTTAATAATTTCACAGGCAATTGCGCTATCAAGGCAATTTTTTTGGGCATATTCCAACCTCGAGGTACTGAATAATAAATTAGAATTAATAAATGGTGAACTGAATGAAAAAAATATAGAAATTATTGAAGCTAACGATCAGCTTACCAAGTTAAATTCAGAGCTGGATATTTTTGTTTCAAAAACATCGCATGATCTTCGCTCGCCCCTAACATCAGTTGTTGCTCTGGTGCACATTATTAAAAATGAAAAAGATGAAGAGAAAAGATACGGCTATCTTGAAATGCAACGCCGAACATTGCATCGGCTGAACATCCTTATCACTGACATCCTTGATTTTTCAAGAAATAAGAGAACGCAACTGAACTACGAGGTTATTAATTTTAAGGAAATTGTAACCTATGCATTGCAGGATCATCAGTTTGCAGACAACTCCGCACACATCGAGCGCATCGCTGAGGTAAAGCAGGAGAATATTTTTATGACTGATAAAATAAGACTGAACATGATTTTATATAACCTTATTTCCAATGCCCTAAAATATCATGATAAGGAAAAAACGAAACCTTATTTAAGAGTGGAGATCAATTCAAACAATGTAGAAGCGACGATAAAAATAATTGACAATGGTTCAGGCATCAGCCAAAAAGACCTTGCACATATTTTCACTATGTTTTACCAGGTTGATAATAATACTAAAGGTTCGGGACTTGGATTATATATCGTGAAAGAAGCTGCGGAAAAATTAGGAGGTACGATTAAAATTGATTCGACACTTTCAGAGGGTACAACGTTTACGGTTTTTATTCCTAACCACGTTGCTGATAATTTGATTGCTCATCAAAATAAATCGAAAAATAATTAGGTTTGATTAAAAAGGCGTTGCCACCTACATATTTTATGGATAATTCTTTTGCAGAGGATCCCAATAATTGCCCGACAAAATAATAATGTTGAACATCTTAATTGTGTTACCAAAATAATCGGAGTCATCAATACCAACTCCAATAATATAGTTCCATAATTTATTAACCCATTGCTGATTTTTCTTATCAACCATAGCGGAAACGGCAAGCGGCGCGATAAAGCTCATCGCTTCATATTTACGACCGCGAATTACATCACCTTCTAAAGTATAACCAGCGCAAATGTTTGCAGGATTACCTCCGGACTTTTCGTATATCCACTTGTTTATTTTTTCTACCATAACTTTTGCGCGCTTATCACCGTAAAGAATATAATCTGTAGCAATTCGCCATGGATCGCGGCAGGCATTATAGTTATAACAACCGTCGTATTTTGATTCTAAATACATAGCGCGGGCCGGCTCAGGGCTGGCATTCAAATGCTCGATAAAATCCGGCAGTAACCCCGCATCAGGGCTATATTTTTCCTGGAATGAACTGAATAATTTGTAAGTGTTGTCAATCACCTTAAGCCAAACCTCGTCCCCGGATATTTTTGAAAAAACTTTAAAATGTGCAGGCATAAAATCAGAAGAACGCGTATCAAAATAATCGCGGCTTGTTTGTTCTACAGCGTTGCTTAAAACAACTGAAAATACCTGTGAATTTATTTCCTGGGCTTTTATGGCTTCTATCATCTGCTCCGCTTCTTTACCATAGTTGATATTGCCGCCACTACCCCACTGCACATTTGCCAATAATAAGGAATAAGCTATATCTAAATCGCCATCTGCAGCCGAGCTTTTTTGGTAGTCTTCAAAGTTTTTCTTTTGCGCCCAGGCCATTAGATGTGGGCTATTTTCACTTGGATGTAATTTATAAAAATGAAAAAGACCATCATAAATTTTATGAGCTGATGGATCGGCACCAGCCATTATTGCAACAATGATCATTCCATAACCCTGGGCTTCAGAAACACATATGTTTCGTTTTACCGTTCCTTCAACCGAAACATAATATTGTCCACTGCCGGCATCATCTTTTATATATCGTTTTTTCCATTGTTGGTAGAATGAATAAACATCGTTGTCTAATTCCTTTTGCGGAACATTGTCTGGCTTAATAGTGCCTTTTGTATAACTAATATGCTGCGGAAATGGTTTAAACACTTGCTGGGAAAATAAAGTATTAAAATAAAACTGGAACCAAAGCAAAGAGACAAAATATTTAATTAGATGCATATAATAATATTTTCAGGCTTTTTGTAAAGGGCTTTATAATATCCAGTTATTTACCTGCAAGCTATCCAAAATACCAGTTGCTGATTTGTTAAGGAATGCTAAAAAACACTCACATTTAAAATGAATGTAAATTGAAAAAAAAGAAAATCTTTTCATCCGTTCATTAAAATTATGGATTGGATTTAGTGCACGTTATTTAATTCATTTATGCAACTTTATATCTTTACGGGTATCCTTGGCAGTTAGATACATTTAAAAAATGAATATTGGCGTTTATTGAGAAAATGGCTACTTTAGGATACTCGTTACCGCGCAAATAAGTTCATATAAAAACGAATTGCCTAGTGGAAAATATATGACTTCCAGAAATTGCCAAAATAGCGTTTTAGAAAATATCGACTCCTAAAAAAAAGTTATGCTCAATCTTGCGGTTATTCTTGAAGACAGTGCCAGCCGTTATCCATCAAAGGAAGCCTTTACTTTTACGGAAAACGCTTTGACATATTCCGAGATAAATGATTCAGCCAACAGAGTTGCAAATAGCCTCAAAAATATTGGTATTCAGGCAGGTGATAAGGTTGCGTTAAGCTGCCTGAATCTTCTGCAGTTTCCTATTGTATATTTTGGCATTCTTAAAGCCGGGGCGATAGTAGTTCCGTTAAGTGTTTTACTCAAAAAAGACGAAATTGAATATCACCTGAGGGATAGTGATGCGAAAGCATATTTTTGTTTTGAAGGCACATCCGATCTTCCAATGGGCGAAATGGGCTATGCAGCATTTAATCTTGTTGATTCCTGTCTGCATTTTTTTATGATAATGACGGCTAACGAAAAAACTTCTTCTAAAAAAGGTGCAAGCACTTTGAATCAACTCATCAGCGACCAATCTCCAATTTTTGAAATGCATCAAACTGGTGCAGAAGATACCTGTGTTATAATTTATACGTCGGGTACAACCGGCCAACCAAAAGGTGCTGAGCTCACGCACGCCAATTTGCTACTAAATGCAATTTTATCCAGTGATTTACAGGATAACAAAGGAGACGAAGTAAGTCTCATAGCGCTACCACTCTTTCATATTTTTGGAATGACTGTACTTATGAATGCAGGCATTTATAAAGGTAATTCTATGATATTATTACCGCGTTTTGAAGCAGAAGCAGCATTCAGATTAATGCAAAAACATCGTGTTTCGATTTTTGCCGGTGTTCCAACAATGTTTTGGGCGCTATTAAATTATACCGATCCCAAATTTGACTATGATGTTATTTCTTCATCGCTAAAAACCTGTCTTTCCGGGGGTGCATCTTTGCCCGTAAAAGTTTTAGAAGATTTTGAAAAACGATTTAATATACCAATCATGGAAGGCTACGGAATGTCTGAAGGCTCACCGGTCGTAACTTTTAACCAGTTAAAAGTTGGCAAGAAACCTGGGTCCGTTGGCACGCCTGTATGGGGCGTTGAAGTAAAATTGGTGAATGATGCCGGCGATGAAGTTGCTCCCGGTGAAAAGGGCGAATTGTTGTTTCGCGGGCATAATGTAATGAAAGGTTATTATAAAAAGCCAATGGCAACCGCAATGGCTCTAAAGAACGGTTGGCTTCACTCAGGCGATATTGCTGTTAAAGATGAAGAAGGATTTTATTTCATTGTTGATAGAACCAAAGACATGATCAACCGTGGCGGCTTCAAGGTTTACCCGCGGGAAATTGAAGAAGTGATGATAAAGCATGAAGCTGTGTCGCTCGTTGCAATTGTGGGTATTCCAAATGAAGAGTTAGGCGAAGAGGTAAAAGCTTTTGTTGTATTAAAACATACTAAATCTGTGTGTGAAAATGATTTAATACTATGGACTAAAGAACGCGTTGCCTCTTATAAATATCCAAGGCATATTGAGTTTTTAGATGCGCTACCAATGTCTGCAACGGGTAAAATCTTGAAAAAGAATCTAAGGCAATGAAAAGGAATTTTTTTTGAAATAAAATATTTTATAATGGTTAATCTCAACACAAGCTTGACTTGCAGAAATCAATAGCAATAAAAAGCCTTAGCCTAAAAAATTATTTACTAATTTAAAATCCCCATTTTTTCATAGTCTTCAAATCCGCATCGGCGCTTTGAATTGGTGTCCTGTCTTTGTAGGATTCCTGTTCAATTATGAAATACTTTGTTCCTGATTTACGCGCATAATCAATAATATTTTTTACCCCAACTACACCTGTGCCCAGCAGTGCACTCTCATATACTTGTCCGTCCGGCGAAGGCTTTGGCTTTTTTATTTCATCTTTTACATGCATCAATAAAAATCTTCCGGGATATTTTTTCAAATAATTCATCGCTCTTCCGCCGGGTTCATACATGTTACCAATATCAATTTGCTGGTAAACAATCGACGGGTCCGTCGATTCCAGCAACAGATCGTAAATTACTTTTCCATCCAGACGATGATCGAATTCATAATTCTCGTTATGATATGCGAAAGTGACGCCCATTTTTTTACAAAGATTTCCATTCTTATTAAACAGATCCATGTACCATTTAAAATCATCCATATTTTTACAAAGACTTTCGTCTACGCCCGGACTAATGATATATTTCATTCCAACAGCCGCCGCATCTTCGATGGTATTTTTCCATTCATTTGTGAAATCGTTCGCAGATCTATCCCACGCCTTTGCTCCAAGGAAACTGTGACCACTTGGCATTTTGAGCCCTTTGTCACTCAACAACTTTTTAAATACAGGTATTTCATAACCATAAAATTTTCGGTCTTCATAGCCGGCGTGTTCCACATATTTATAGCCAATTTGCGCCAGGCGTTTTAATGTGCCCGAGGGATCTTTTTTCATATCATCGCGAACAGTGTACAACTGAATACCAGTAACTATTTCATGGCTTTTTCTTTTATCTAATATAAATCCGGGAAGCATTGCAACGCCTGCCATTGCGATACCATTTGTTTTTATAAACGTTCGTCGGGAAATATTCATAGATTTTTATTTAACTGAAAATGAGCAACTAAAATACTTAATTGTATCGAGCTTTATGCCTTATTTATTTTGCAATCGACAATACAAATAAACCTTCGAAATACCTTTAGAGAGACAAAATTTTTTAAACAAATTGATCGTATGCTTTACATAATAATTGAAACTTTAGCCCAAGCAAAAGAAAAAGTGGAAAATATACGACGTTGCTAAGAGTTACTGCCAGTTTTACAAAAGGACATTCACCACTCCTTTTATTAATTGCGTTTTATTTTTTAGATCGATAACATACACGTATGACCCTGGAGAAACAAGCAACCCTTTAAATCTTCCATTCCAGGATGTATTGCTTCCATGATTATCAAAAACTATTTGGCCATACCGGTTGTATACCCTCACTTCAGCACCTGGATACGCCTGCAAAGTTTCTATTAGCCAGGTATCGTTGATGCCATCATTGTTTGGTGTAAAAGCGTTTGGAACAAATAATTTTTCAAAAACTTTCACGAGCACATCATCGGAAGAAGTTACACATCCAACATTTGATTTTACCTGCAAAGTGTAAATTTTATTTTCCGGGGGATTTACTGAAGGTGTAAGTGTATCAGGCGAATTGATATAAACAGCCGGCGTCCAGTTGTGGGTAATATTACTTCCCACTGCATTACCGTTTAGCACCACCGTTTGTCCGCGGATGATTGTCTTGTCCGGACCTGCATCAGCCTTCGGATTCTTATAAACTATTACGATTAAAGAGTCTGACGCGCTACATTGATTGTTGAATCCTGTAAGTACAAATGCGGTAGTTTGTTTTGGCAGTGCAATAGGATTTAAAATATTTGGATTTGATATTTCAGAAGCCGGTTTCCAATTGAAAGACGTTATATTTTTTGCTGTACCATTTAATCTTATCCCAAGACCCTGGCAAACAGATGTATCAACTCCGGCATCAACAACAGGTTTAGCACTTAATGTAGCAAGTGTAGAATCAGTGCTTGTACACCCCTTCGACGAGGTTACGGTAACATAATAATTACCCCCGTTTCCGGGCATTGCATCCGGTATAAAAGGTGACTGGTTGGTACTCGTAAAATTTAATGGTCCACTCCATGAAAAAATACTGCCATCAGCAGCATTAAAAAATATTGTATCTCCAATACAACTGCCACGGTTAGACGCAGCAGGAACCGGAAATCTATTTACGCCAACCGCAATTACGTTTGAAAAAATAGAGCAGGATGAAATGTTCAGGTTATCCCGCTGGGAAACAGCAAGCCTGTAACTGTAACTACCCGGTGTTATAACCGCCGGCCGCAAATAAGTAGTATCTGTAGCACCCGCAACATTTTTCCAGGTAGTTCCGCTATCTGTGCTGAGCTGCCATTGAAAAACGGGATCATTGTATCCGGCAGAAACGCTTGCTGTAAGCTTAAAACCAGAGTTGTCGCCGGCACAAACATCAACTGAATCTTTATTGCCATTAATTTTTGCAGTAACTAACGGTCCGCATGCACGAAAAGTTATATCGTCCAATAACAAATCGTTACCGCAACCTCCCGGGGCATTATTAGTCATTCTCAACACCACTGAATTTTCGGCAGTTGTGGTAGAAAAAAAGAAACCATACTGAACCCAGGAACCACTCATTGGGATATCGCCTGTTTGATATGACTTTAAAACAGTGCCTGTGGTTGTTTCTATATTAAAGGTAATATTGGGCTTAATGCCGTTACCACCGCAAGCGAACGGCTCCAATACATTATATATCCAGGAAGCAAATTCGTACGTAGTGTTCGGACAAAGCCCATCAACAGTTTTTACGAAAAAGTCCCCGGGGTTAACAGATGCATTAACGATCATCATATATCCATTTACATCGCCGGGTGTATGATCTTCTGGTAACGAGCGCCAGGTACGTCCAAAACAATCATTAGTAGCGTTTCCAATTGTATAATATCCGTCATCAGGACAATCGTGATCGGCATAAATATAATTGGTAAGGCCACCTAACGGCGCACCTGGGTTTGAGCCTGATCCAAAAGTGATATTTACTACAGGATCACCGAGACTTCCCTGGCAGAGTTGCGCATTAATTTTTGATAAAAAGATAAAAGAAAACAACAACAAGGCTGTTATAATTTTCGAAAATTGTCTCGCCAAAATTTCCCTTATTAATAATCTAAGCATGTTATATTTCGGCAGTGTCGTTTAAAAGGGAATCGAATTATAATGAAAAGGAAAAAAATCGGGAAAATAAATTTCTTAAGCCATTTTCCTGTTCCTGTTCTGGCGATAAAGTTAATTTATAAAAAGGAAAGCAATCGGAAACCGAAATCTTTTTTTTAAAGATTGCTCATTGAAACATTTAATTGCACTGTATTTTATGAAGTAATTTTTTGCTTGCCGGAAATATCTTTTGCGATTTTTTTTGCCTCTGATGTAATCTCATGAATTGCTCCTGTGGGGCTTATAAAAAAGCCGCAGAAATACAAGCCATTTTTTCCGAAAAAATTTTGCTTGCTACTCCTTTTTCTTAGATCGTCTATTTGCGCTTTTTCTAATTTTATTATAGAAGAATAATTAGAATAGTAGCCAGTAGCTGCCACGATTGAATCAAAGTCTTCCACTTTTCCATCAGAGAAATAAATTGTTCTGCCATCGATACATTTAATGTCTTCAAAAATTTTAATATGCCCTTTGCGAATTTCTTTAATGGTTCCAATGTCAATTAATGGGATGGTTCCGTCCTTTTGGATTTGTTCGAAAGTCCCATATTGCTTTTTCTTTAATCCAAGTTTTTTAAGATCCCCAAATAAAAATTTCATCAAAAGATTATTAATTATATCGGCAAACCGCACAGGAAGCCTGGACATTAATAAACTTATTTTGAGTATGGGAAAACCAAGCAAATCACGCGGAATAATATTTACGCCCGAACGAACCGACATCGAAGGCGCAGCGCCTTGTTCATAAAGATCTAAAGCAATTTCGCAAGCAGAATTCCCAAAGCCAATTACTAAAACTTTTTGCCCCTTATAACTCCTGCCGCTTACATATTTATTACTATGCAAAATTTTTCCGGGGAATGTTTCCATTCCTTTTAAGTTTATTTCTTTTGGTTTGCTGTAAACACTTGTAGCTATCACCAGATATTTTGATTTATATGTGCCATGAGTAGTTTCAGTAACCCAGCTATCATTTTCCTTTGTAACTAAGGTGGCTTTTGTATTAAACGCGGGATTGATATTAAATGCCTTCGCATAATTTTCCAGGTATTCAATTACCTGCAACCGGCTGGGATAGCGTGGAATATTTTTATCAAATTTTTTATACGGCAAACTTGACAAGCTTTTGTTTGTATGCAAGTGTAAGCGCTCATAATGGTTTCGCCAGGGCGACGCGATCTGTGCTTCTTTATCAATAATTATATAATCAACCCCTTCTTTTGACAAGGCCCCGGCGCAGGCTAACCCGGCAATGCTTGCACCAATAATCAAAGTATTTGTATGCATCAAGAAACGAGGAAATTAATGTTTCAACGAATTATCTTTCATCTATGAAAAAAATCAAATGAATTTTTTTTTATTTAATAGCGCAAAGTTCAGAAGTTTTCAGTTCAGAGAGCATTATTGTGTCTCAATAATTTCTGGTGGCAATTTTAAAAAATAAAGATAAATAAAACGACTAATTTATGCTGAATAAGTTGAGTTAAGAAGCACATCTTTATACAGAAACCAGTTATAAGAATGAACGATTGCAAGTATTTGACACCTTAAATACTTTGTAAAAGAACCATTAGTCGAAACCGTCACAAGTTCCCCTTTTTTCATATTTATTTTTTTTATAACTGATTTTTGTGCTTTGTAATTATGTATATTCATCGAGCATGACTCAAAATTCCCTATTACAAACGTACCAGGAGCAGCCCGATGTATGGGATGAAATGTTTAGCGCCGGAGATATACGTCCTCCCTACAAAAATTTCGTATCGGCCATTGCAAATTTGCCCGCAGAAGAAATGACTCACAAAGATGAAATTGCGAAGAAACTCTTTATGAGCCAGGGCATCACTTTCACGGTTTACAGCAGTGGCGAAGGCATAGAAAAAATCTTTCCTTTTGATATTATTCCCCGTATAATTACAGCCGAAGAATGGTCTTTAATAGAAGCGGGCTTAACGCAGCGGCTGAAAGCGCTGAATGTTTTTTTAAAGGATATTTATCACAAGCAGTATGTATTGCACGATGGAATTATTCCTGCGCGCCTCATTTATTCCTGCCCCAATTTTTTGAGAGAAATGATGAATGTTGATGTGCCTTTCGACATCTACACGCACGTGTCTGGGGTGGATCTTATAAAAGATGGTGATGGGAAATTCTTTGTGCTCGAGGATAATCTCCGTACACCATCCGGCGTATCGTATATGCTTGAGAACAGGAGCATTACTTACAGGATTTTTCCGGACCTTCTTCCAAAAAATAATGTGAGATCGGTTAAAGAATATCCTGATCTTCTTTATAAAAATCTTTTGGCTTTAGGCAACCGCCAAATTAGTAATCCAACGGTAATTCTTTTATCACCCGGAATTTATAACTCAGCTTATTTTGAGCATACAACGCTCGCGCGCCTGATGGGTATCGAACTTGTAGAAGGAAGAGATTTAATAGTGGATAACAACCACGTGTACATGAAAACAACCAAGGGGTTGAAGCAGGTTGATGTGATCTACCGCCGGGTGGATGATGAATTTATAGATCCGCTTGTTTTCCGGCCAGATAGTATTTTAGGTGTGCCCGGAATTTATTGGGCCTATCGCAAAGGCAACGTAGCTATTGTAAACGCAATGGGCAACGGAGTGGCAGATGATAAAGCCATTTACACTTATGTACCGGACATGATCCGTTATTATTTAAATGAAGAACCTATACTTCAAAATGTACCCACCTACCAACTCGCTGATGGTGACAGTAAAAAGTACGTTTTCGAAAATATGGACAAGATGGTAATAAAACGAACGAATGAATCAGGCGGCTATGGAATGCTGATGGGCAACTCTGCAACTGAAGAAGAAATGGCAACATTTAGAGATGCCATCGATGCAGAGCCGAGAAATTTTATTGCACAACCGATCATAAGTTTATCGTCTACGCCTTGTTATATAAATGGAACTTTACAACCAAGGCGAGTAGATCTCAGGCCTTTCGCTTTGTACGGGCCTGATGGAATTAATATAGTGCCTGGCGGACTGACAAGGGTTGCGCTAAAGGAGGGATCGATGATTGTAAATTCATCGCAAGGTGGCGGCAGCAAAGACACCTGGATATTAATGAAATGAACTACGGCGGCTTGATATTATTCGTTAATAATTGGAATCTAACCCTTAAAAATAATCTCTTAATTACGTATGTTAAGTCGCGTTGCAGATACAATTTATTGGCTGGGCCGTTATATGGAAAGAACCAATGGCATGCTCCAGGTTATTTTAACGCAGTATATTTCTTCGCAGGATGAGGCGAGTGATTTTATGTGGAAACCTTTGCTTAAAATTTATGGAGAACTTTCTGATGACGAAATTGAGGAGGTATCAACCAGTGCCGACGCGTTGGAATACATGATCCTAAATCGTGGCAACGGTGCTTCAGCCTACAATAACGTCATGTTTTCCCGCGAAAATGCACGAGGTATACAAGACCATATAAGCAAAGAAGTATGGCAATGCCTTAATGATTACTATCATTTCATTCGCGATGAAAATCTGTCGAAAAATATAGCCGCTTCAGACCCCGTATCCACAATTGATCTTTTGATTAAAAATGGTTTACTATTTAATGGGACGGTTGATAATACGATGACGCGCGGAGAAGGATTTACCTATATTAACCTTGGTAAATACCTGGAAAGGGCTATTCACTCTGCAGATATTACCCGGATAAAAATGCTTGAATTGTATAACAAGCAGCATGACTCCTATGAAGCGCCAAACCTGAGGTACTTGTTGTATTCGCTTTTTGGATTTGAAGTATATCTTAAGACATACAAAGGAAAATTTACTGCAAAAAATGTGTTGGACCTCATTTTATACAACACAGATTTTCCGCATTCAATTTTGTATAGCATGGAGCGCCTGTACAAATATTTTTGCAGATTACGTGCGGAAAGCCTGCCTGAAAATTACGAGCGCTTAGAATTTCTAATAGGCAAAACAATGAACAACATTAAATACAGTGTTGTAAACGAAGCGGACATAAAGTCCTTAGATGCATTTCTTTTTCAAACAAGGCTGGACCTTTTCGAAATTTCCGCGGCCTTTAGTAAACATTATTTTGGCAAAACTTAATTATATAAAATGCCCTCTTATAAAATAAAACATATTACCCGGTACTCCTACTCTTCTACTGTCATTGACTGTACTAACCAGATCATGCTTTATCCAATTATTGATTCGCTTCTTGAAGTTAGAAATCATGAAATAAAAATTTCCCATGATCCTGCGGTAGAAACGTTTGTTGACTATTTCGGTAATCACATTGGCGTTTTTTCAGTAATAAAACCTCATACAGAATTATTGATAGAATCTATTGCGAATGTAATTACAAAGTCCGCAGTTTTGCCCCTCGACGACATGAATAATATAGAGCAATGGGAATTTTTAAAAACATTGAAAAACCATACGGCTTTCATGGATTTTATGATTCCCGAAGCTTTTATCTCGCAGGAAGAAGTAAAAAATGTTTTAAATGAGATTGTGAGCGATGATAAAACTCCTTTACAAAATTCCACGCTTCTTTCAGAATATGTCTACAACAATTTTTCTTATAAAAAAGGCATCACCAGCGTGGAAACCAAAACTGAAGATGTATGGAAATTAAAGGCTGGCGTGTGCCAGGATTTCGCGCATATATTGTTGGTCTTCTTAAGAATGTTTGGAATTCCTTCAAGGTATGTGAGTGGTTATATTTGCCCTAAGGATAAAGAAATGCGAGGTGAAGGCGCTACCCATGCATGGGTTGAAGCATACGTTCCTAATTACGGTTGGTTGGGCCTTGACCCTACAAATAATTGCATTGTCAACGATCAGCATGTACGATTAGCTACCGGTAGAGACTT
Organism: Chitinophagales bacterium; assembly: GCA_038245055.1. Classification (GTDB taxonomy): domain Bacteria; phylum Bacteroidota; class Bacteroidia; order Chitinophagales; family Chitinophagaceae; genus Ginsengibacter. The sequence goes on from JBBRSV010000004.1 coordinate 24,154, forward strand.
TGCTGACTGTACTCCTGTAAAAGGAACCTATAAAGGCTCAGGCGAACATACTCTTGAAGTATCGGTAGAGATTAAAAATGGTGCAGCAAAAAAAACCAATGAAAAACAAGGCTTGCCTAAATTCAGCTACCACGCAAAAAATCCCGGAGAACCAATTAACTCCTACAGATATTACCTGGAGGTACAACAAAAGCAACAACAGCAATAAATAGTTTATTAACTTTGCTAACGATGCTGCCTAATCGCTATTCGTAAAATTTAAATTTCCAGTTATGAGTTATATAGCTAATGAGGATAGGTATGAGCGTATGCAATACCGTCGTTGCGGAAATAGTGGCATAAAACTTCCGCTTATTTCACTCGGTCTATGGCACAATTTCGGAGAGATCGATGATTATGAAAATTGCAGAAAAATTTTGCATACCGCTTTCGACAATGGGATTACGCATTTCGATTTGGCCAATAATTACGGGCCGCCTCCCGGCGCTGCAGAAGTAACTTTTGGGAAAATTTTCAAAGAAGATTTTAAGCAATATCGTGATGAATTAATCATTTCATCTAAAGCTGGCTGGGGTATGTGGCCGGGCCCTTACGGTGACTGGGGTTCAAAAAAATATTTAGTTGCCAGCCTTGATCAAAGTTTAAAAAGAATGGGATTAGATTATGTTGATATTTTTTATCATCACCGTCCTGATCCTGAAACGCCTTTAGAGGAAACAATGACCGCTTTGGATCTTATAGTACGCCAGGGAAAGGCTTTGTACGTTGGTATCTCAAGTTACAAGGCCGAAGAAGCAGAAAAGGCTTTTAAAATTTTGAAGAAACTTGGAACGCCATGTCTTATCCACCAGCCGAGATATTCTATGCTCGATCGTTGGGTTGAAAAAGATTTACTGGACCTTTTGGGAAAAAAGAAAGTTGGATGTATTGCATTTTCATCATTAGCGCAAGGCCTGCTTACTAATAAATACCTTCATGGAATTCCGTCCGATTCACGAGCAGGACGACATCTTGCAAATGGAGCCATCAGTGAATCGCAGGTAACAGATGCTAGTATTGAAAAAGCAAAAGAATTAAACCAGCTTGCTATTGAAAGAAATCAATCGCTTGCGCAGATGGCGCTTGCATGGGTTCTAAAAGACGAACGTGTTACATCCGTTATTCTTGGCGCAAGCAAACCTGAACAAGTAGCCGATGGAGTCGAGGCGATAATCAATTGTCATTTCTCAAAGAAAGAACTGAAAAAAATTGATAGCATACTCGAAAAATAATTTAACCCAAATTACTTTAAGAGCCGCAACATAACTATATCGTGCGAAGGCAATGCCGCTGAAAACGGTTTTTGTGTGTCACCGGAATTAGCCTTAGTCCACAGATTTCTTATCTTATAGGAGTGATCTTTTGCGTTCATCGTTTTATTAAAAAGTGAGTCAGTAATTAATTCATCTTTCCAGTTAAAATTTACACGCATTGGTTTTGCAGACCTGTTTAAAAAACATACTGTCCAATCTTCATTCTCTAAAGGCCGCACCCATACTTCCATGCTGTCTGTATCTTTATATTTGAAACCTTCCATTCCTTCTTTGTCCTGGTCAATTGCAATAACCTCTTTATTAACAAGAATTGCATTTGTTTCTTTTGACATTTTTCTCAGATCATTTCCAGCCATAAGTGGCGCCGCAAGCATGGCCCATAAAGAGAAGTGTGCCTTATCTTCGTTTACGCTCATACCGTTACCTACTTCCAGCATATCAGGGTCATTCCAATGTCCGGGACCAGCATATTTTCTTAAACCCTTTTGTAGATCAACAATCGGCATTACGCCCATCTGCTTCCAACTTCCATGATCTATATAGCCGTCAAATATTGCTGAAATATCACCGGTAGTGCGCCACAGTTCTCCAACATTTTCTGCCCACTCCCATGCTTTATTGCTGCCCCATTCACATAAACTAAAAACGATTGGACGGCCGGCAGCTTTTAGCGCTTCACTCATAGTAGTATACGCCTCTTTTGCATTGATGCCTTCCGTGTTGCACCAGTCATTTTTTAAGTAATCAATTCCAAGCGATGCGTAAAATCTTGCGTCCTGGTATTCGTAACCTCTCGTTCCAGGGTATCCTGCGCAGGTTTTTGTGCCTGCACAATTATACAATCCAAATTTTAGTCCTTTTGAATGCACATAGTCAATTAGAACTTTCATGCCGTTTGGAAATTTTTTGGGATCAGGAACCAGGTCGCCGGTGACAGGATTTCTTTCCATGGCCATCCACCCATCATCTAAAACAAGATAAGAATAGCCGGCAGCTTTCATTCCTGAAGAAACCATCACATCGGCGATTCCTTTTACTAACGTATCGCTAATGTTGGTCTGGAAAGTGTTCCAGCTATTCCAACCCATTGGAGGGGTAAGCGCAAGGCTTTCAAATTTTTGAGCGTACCCATTTCCAAAATAAAATAAGAAGGCTACAAACAAGATTTTATTTTTCATAATCATATTGATTTAAAGCCAATAGTTATTTCGGGTTATGGTTAAAATATAATTGTTTTATTTACATTAAAAGTTGTCGATTCTTTAGCTATTTGTATTTTAAAATCACCCGCTTCAAGCGTCCTCTTGTTGTTAGGATTTACAAAAGCCAGGTTTTTTAGGGGAAGTTGAAACGTAATTGTTTTAGATTCCCCGGGCTTTAAATCTACCTTTTCAAATCCTCTCAACCTCTTCACGTCTGGCGATAAAGAGGCAATCAACTGCGAAGAATATAACTGAACAATTTCCTTGCCTTTCACCTTACCGGAATTTTTTACAGTCACGCTTATAGTTGCAGTTTCGCCCGGTGAAAAGTCTTTCTTATTAATGCTTAAATTACTGTACTCAAATGTTGTATACGATAAGCCATAACCGAACTCAAACTGTGGGAAATAATCTCCACCCTGTGGATTACCATTTCCTTCAGACGGTTTGTGAATATACCCCACGAGAGCATTCGTAAACCTTGGGTAAGTAATCGGAAGTTTGCCACTTGGGTTAATGTCGCCCGTTAGTATGTCAGCAAGTGCATCAGCGCCATAGTTGGAAGGAAGGTAAAGGTCAAGAATGGCAGCAGCACCGGGTTCTATAGAACTAATAATTCTTGGGCGGCCTTCATTCAATAGAAAAATAACCGGCTTTCCTGTTTTGATCATCGCATGGGCGAGTAACAATTGGTTAGCTGATAAAGTTAAATCATTAAGATTACCAGGCGTTTCAGTATAACTATTTTCGCCGATGCATAATAAAATATAATCAACTCCTGTGGCAGCCTTTACGGCTGCATCAATATCTACAACAGAATCTTCGTAATATTTTCCCGACATATTATACCCAACACCTTTTTCGTAGATTACATTTGAAGGGCCAAACTTTTTTTGAACAGCTTCTAAAATTGTATTGTATTTTTCTGCGTATTCGTCCGTTTTTTCACCTTGCCAGGTGTAAGTCCATCCGCCGTTAAGTGTGCGCATAGAATTAGCGTTCGGCCCGGTAACCAAAACTTTGGCAGTTTTCGGTAAAGGCAAAACATTATTCATATTTTTCAAAAGAGTTATAGATTCTGCAGCAGTATTATAGGCAGCTTTCCCAAATTCAGCACTTCCAAATTTCGGGTAGTCTTTAACGTAAGTTACCGGAGTTTCAAAAATTTTCAACTCCTCTTTTACTCTTAGAATTCTTGTTACAGCATCGTCAATCCTGCTTGTGGAAACCTTGCCTTCTTTAACCAGGGCGATGAGGTCAGTGCAAAATTCTTTATAATCATAAGGAATCATTGACATATCAATGCCCGCATTAATCGCCAGCATAATCGCGCCCTTGATATCTTTTGTAATGTGATCGCGGCGGTAAACGTTTTCGATATCCTGCCAGTCGGAAACAATAAATCCAGTGAAGCCTAATTCATTCTTTAAGATGTCGGTTAAAATATGTTTGTTTATATGAGTTGGAATTCCATTGATCAACGCAGAGTTTACCATCACCGTTCTCGCACCGGCTTCCACAGCTTTACGAAAGGCGGGTAAATGATATTCCCGTAAATAATTCTCAGGTATCCATGAATCTGTTCTATCGTGGCCAGATTTAGGGTCGGAATAATCCATATAATGCTTTACACTTACAGCTAGTTTTTCTTTGCTGCCAAGGGGATCCTGAACACCTTTAATAAATTGAACTCCCAGTTCACCATCCAGGTAAGAATCTTCGCCATAATCTTCCCAAATCCTAGGCCACTCTGGGTTTGTACCTAAATCTAACACCGGTGAAAAGGTCCATGGAACGCTTGCTGCGCGCGATTCATAGGCGGTAATAATTCCCGCATTGTAAATCAAATCCCTGTTCCAGGTTGCAGCTTGCCCAATCTCCTGAGGAAATAATGTGGCCCCTGCTACATAGTTCACGCCGTGATTATCATCCAGGCCATATAATACCGGAATTTTCATACGGGTTTCTTTTGTAGCGTTTTGTATTTGCTCAATTATTGTATTCCATTGCGCAGCAGTTTGTAAGCCTGGCGTATTTAAAATTGAACCAATTTTATAATTCACAACGGCATCTTTAAATTTATCCGCATTAAATTCAAAAGTCGAATTTTTAATGCCGCCCAATGATTCAATAGATACCTGCGCCATTTGCCCAACTTTCTCTTCTAATGTCATCCGTTTTACCATCGCATTTACTTTTGTAGCGATCGCATTCTGCGCTTTAAGATGTATCGAAACGCAAGTATTTAACAGGAGCACAAAAATTATTAGTCGCCCTACCCGGAGTGCATATTTCATGTTTTGTTTTGGTTTGATTTGTAGATTAATTTTTACTGAGTTTTTAATAAAACATTATTTGGAATCTGAATTACTTACAAAGGCAATTTTCTTACTATCCGGCGACCAGGAAGGTGTATTTATGGATCCTTGCCCTCCATACAAATAAGCAATCACTTTAGGTGTACCGCCGCTAACAGGAAGCATTCTTAAATAAACATTCTTGTAAAAAGGATGGTCATCTGGTTTAATATCTTTTGAAAAAGTTAAGCATACAATCCATTTTCCATCTGGCGAAACGTGTGCGAACCAATTGTTATAATCATCATTGGTTATTTGCTGCTGATCGCTTCCATCAGTGTTCATTCGCCACAATTGCATCAGCCCACTTCTTGTTGAATTAAAATAAATATATTTTCCATCCGGGCTGTATTCCGATCCATCATCTAAACCAGGCGCAGTTGTTAGCCGAATCTCGTCTCCACCGTTGGACGGAACTTTATAAATATCAAAGTCATTATTTCGTTGACCCGTAAACGTTAGCCACCTCCCATCAGGTGACCAACCGTGCAAATACGAAGGCCCTGTTGGTGTAATTTGTTTTGGCTGTCCGCCAGAAAGAGGAACGGTATAAACCACTGAATTGAGTTTTCCGTCAATACTTGCACCGCTTAACCCGAGCATCTTTCCATCAAAAGAAAGAACGTGATCGTTATTATTATTTTTAACCAATCCTGTGTTTATTGATGTTGATGTATGATTGCCAATGTTCAACCGATACATCAATCCGTTCGAATTATAAACCAAACTTTTTCCATCGCGCGTCCAGTTTGGAGCTTGTAAAGATTTTGTGGAAGTATACAAAATTTCCCGCTTACCATTAAATACATCCAATGTTTCTATACTACTGCCGATATAATCTTTATAGGGAACAAAATCATCTTTAGCCGGCACAACAATACGCACGTTGTCAAAGGCAACTTTTTCCAAAACATCTTTATTATGAGAGCAAATAAATAAACCAACGTACACGTCATCACCAAGGTCTACATCTGATACTTCCTGGGTTACAAAAGGATCACCAAAGTGCGCAACCGACATGATAAATTGATTCCCTTTTCTCTCCAATTGAATTACATCAGGGGCGCTAATGGTAAATTTATTTTCATCAACATTAGTATGAATAGCTTTTCTATATTGAAGAGATGTAAGTCCATCTCCGTGAATAGTTGCTGAAACCATTTCTGAAGTACTATCGAGATTTTTGCGCACCATCCAGCCAAATTTTCTGTGTTGCTCTACACCTTTTCCAAGCAACTTTCCCCTGGCCTGCAAAATAAAATTGCCTTTCATCTTTTTCCATACATAATGGAAGTCATCATGGGTAAACCATATGTTAGTACCGGAGCCAGATAACTCATAGTTACCCGAGGTTGCAGCATACGTACCGCTTCCTTTATGCAGAATTTTACCTATATCGTTTTGCCCGTCAAATTCACCAATTTTTTGGGAAAAGGAACTCATTTCTGTGAGAATGAAAACGGTTATAAAAATTATTTTTATCGATAAAAAACTTGTTTTCATGTTTAAGATAATTAGTAATCAGAATAAGAGGTGCTGTGCATTAAAATGCTATCAATATGCGATACGGAAACTTTATTTTCATTCGCGGGATCAGTAGAAATTTCTTTCCATTTCGCATCACTGCCAAACACTTTCCATTGGGCGTCGCGCTGTTCTACATTATCGAAAATGGGCATGTACATGAAATTAGGCATGTGGCTTCCGGAAATAACTCTGGCGTAAAAAACAGGATTAAATTTCAGCCGGTTAAAAATCTGTATCTCGCCGCCGGTGTTAAACATGGCCATCTTTTTCTCCGCAAGATGTTGCGTCGGGCTTTCATAACTTCTAAGCTCAAAAACCCTGTCGGGATTTTTTGTGGAAGGAATCACCAAATGTTCCTGACCTGGAAAAGCATCCAGCAACACGGACTCCATTCTTTCATAAGGTGCTTTATCAGAAGGCGCTTCAATAAAACTTTTCGCCGCCATCATGTATTCCTGGTTTTTCGCCAGGCTTTGATCAAGTTTTGACCAGGCGTCTGTTGATTCAAAAGGAATGATTACATAAATAAATTTAACTGCAGCGGTATCGTTAGCAATCGGTTTGAATACGCCAATATTTTTTATACCTAAACGGTGTAAAGCCGGCAGATACACGCTTTGAAGATACGCATCCATCTGTGCAGCCTGGTCATCATTTTTTAAATGATAAATTTTTACCTGGTAGAAATCGTGCTGTTTTGCATTGGTCATCGATGGTGCTATAAGAATACTAATTGCTAATAAAACATTTGCCGCTATTTTTTTTGTCGTCATTATAATTTTTATTTTTAATTTTTTAAATAAGGTTTTTCTTAATGTATTTATAGCTCTGTGTTATGCTGTCAAATGGAGAGCCCGGCGTTTTATCCTGCTCAACAAAAAAGTATTTCATTCCGGCAAGTGACTTGTATTTAAATATTTTTTTAAAATCAATAACGCCGTTTCCAACTTCAGTAAAATCCTTGGCTGCCGTCTTGTCCATATCTTTCACATGCCACAGCGGGAATCTTCCCGGATGTTCTTTAAATAACGCAATTGGATCCTGCCCGGCTTTTGTAATCCAATATAAATCCACTTCCATCTTCACAAGATTTTTATCTGTGTTCATCAAAATGTTATATGGATATTGGTCGTCTTCCTTTATAAATTCAAAATCATGATTGTGATAACATAATTGAATACCCGATTTTTTGCAGCGTTCACCGGCAATATTCAACTGATCCGCAACTTTTTTATAATGGTCCAACTTCCCTCTTTCCTGCGGCGAAAGCCACGCACACACCATATATTTAAGTCCCAATTCAGATGCGTCATCTACCGCTTTATTCCAGTCATGCATTAAAGTTCCCATCATATCCTTCCCATTATTTTTATCTTCGCCGAGCCTATAATGGCTGCTTGGCATTACCAGCCCATGTTGCTTCAATACTTTCTTAAATTCCCGGGGGCTCATTCCGTAAAATTTTTCAGTGTCTGTATAAGTAGCGCCTTCAACAGAATTATATCCTATAGCCGCCACTTTTGCTAAGGTGCCCGTTGGGTCTTTTTCCATAGCATCTCTAACCGTGTATAATTGTAAGCCTACTAATGGTGATTTCAAATTGATCGCCGAAGGTGCCAGCATCAATCCTGCGGAGAATAAAGAAGTGGATTTGAGAAAAGAACGCCTTGTTGTCATAGTATTAAATTTTAAAAGTTTAAGTAAAGTTAATGGGCAACCAATTTAAATCAATTTTTATCCAAATGAATCTTTTTTATTTATAAAAAACTCCTTTACATGTTTAGCGATCAATCGGTCATCTCCAGACTGAAAAAGCCATCTTTATTAAACCAACTTATTGCTAATCCGGCGAATCAATTCAATACACGCCCGGCTATTGTGGTATGGGCATTTCCAAATTCCTACTTTATCTTCTTCCATCAATTCATAATTTTCCTTAACGCCCCAAAACCATTCACCGCAGGTTTTATCAACTATTTGATCTTTTATAAATTTCCAGCTACTAAAGGATTTCAAAAGATAATTTTCATCTCCACTTATTTTCCAGGCGTTGAAAAAGCCTACCATACTTTCGGCCTGCGGCCACGAATGTTTCTCCTTAATAAGATGATCTTTGTCCGCATCATATTCGTACCACAATCCACCGTCTTCATCAAGGCCTTCTGCAGCGGCGTCTGCAATTTGTATCGACTTAATTTTTATGCGCTCTAAAATATCTTGTTCCTCAATAGCTAATGCAGATTCCCGGACCAACCATGCAGCCTCAATATCGTGGCCATAGGAAATTAAATTGGACTTAACTTCCCAATTTTCATCAAAAAATAGCCTAAGGTGATTTGTCCTTTTATCGATGATATGGTTTAAAAAAATATTAAGCAGCTCCCTGATTTTGTCCTTTAGATTTTCGTGTGGCCATATACGGTAGAGATTAGTAAAACCCTCCAAAACATGAAGATGCGTGTTCATTGATTTCTTTTCGTTGGCATCTTTATCGCTAAGCCGCAAATCTTTTATCTCCTTCCAATCGCCCGACAATGCTTCAATGTAGCCGCCAAAGTTCCTGTCATAACTGTGCTCAATAACAAGGTGAAATAATTCTATCGCTTTTTCTTTTGCCAACTCATTTTGGCTGGCGAGATAAAATTCGCTTAGCCCATAAATAGCAAATGATTGCGCATAAATTTGCTTCTTTGTATCAGCAGGATTTCCTTTATAATCCAACGTCCAGTAGACTCCGCCATATTTTTTATCAATAAAGTTATCTATGAAATATTCAAAAGCCCTTTGTGCTACTTCAAAATATTTTGTGTTTGCTGTAAGATTATAACCGGCAGAAAACGCCCACAATATCCGGCTATTTAAAACCGACCCTTTTTGAGCAATTTTATGCACCTCGTTTTTATTATTCAGCTTACCATAAAAGCCACCAAACTCCTCATCAAAAGTATGCTGCTGCCAATAGTTAAGAATGGAAGCCAACTCAACCTGCAATTCACTTTTAAATTTTTGCAAGCTGGTAAACAATGTTATTTCATTACTGGTAAGCAAATTATTTGTACAAAATATTTAAATTTTTTATTTCTCCGTTTAGCGTTTCTCCATCACCGTTACGTTCCTTGGAAATGTTCCTATTGATGATATTCAAAACTGTTTTTACAGATCCGTTAGAAGAGAATTTGTCTGCAGGAGAATTAATTGTATAATCTAACAATTTATTAATGGTACTTGTTGCTACATGCATCCTTGAATCCGATGCGGCATAATAAATAAAAACAGTACCGTCATCGTCCAAAATCCAGCCGTTAGAAAAAATAACATTGGAAACATCGCCAACCCGCTCCTCTCCTTCAGGCGCCATGAAATAGCCTCCCGGCCTGTAAGTAACTTTCGTTATATCGTCTAAATCAGTCATAAATATATAAAGTACATACCGCAGGCCTGCCGCGGTATTTCTTACTCCATGAGCCAGGTGCAGCCATCCTTTCGGCGTTTTAATTGGTGCCGGCCCTAATCCATTCTTAGCTTCATAAACACTATGGTATTTCTTTTTATCAATTACGATTTCCTTTTTAATCACAGCATTTTCAATATCATCGCAAAGCCCAAAGCCTATTCCGCCGCCCGTTCCTGCCTCTAAAAAACTATCCTGTGGACGTGTATAAAACGCATATTTATTTTTATAAAACTCCGGATGTAATACTACATTCCTTTGTTGTGGCGATGGCGTTATAAGGTTCGGCAAGCGATCCCAAATCACAAAGTCCCTAGTTCTTGCAATACCGCACTGTGCAATTGCCGCAGACTGGTCTCCTTCTGAAGCATTCTCATCTCTTCTCTCCGTACAAAAAAGTCCATAAATCCAGCCATCCTCGTGTTGAATAAGCCGCATATCGTATAGATTAACTTCGGGCGCATCTGTTGGCGGCATTACTACCGGGTGATTCCAAAACTTAAAATTATCAATTCCGTTTTCGCTTTCCGCAACGGCAAAAAATGATTTCCTGTCGTTGCCTTCTACCCTTGCCACCAAAATATATTTGTTCTTAAATTTTATAGCGCCTGAATTAAAAACTGCGTTTATGCCAAACCGCTCAAGGAGAAATGGATTGGCTTGCTCATTTAGATCGAATCGCCAGTTTAAAGGAATATGAGCTGAAGTGAGTACAGGATATTCATACCGGTCATAAATACCATTTACTGATGTTAACTTATGATTTTTTATTTCAACCAGTTTTTGAAAAGAAGTTGTGATAACTTGTAATCTCTCTTGAAAAAGTGTATTCATATTGTGAAGTTGATGCTTCGAACTTATTTTTAATCTTCCAATTTATTCCACCAGGTTCTTTTGAGAATGAAAATAATTATTGCCAATAATAATACCGTTATCAGCAAGGGAAGTTTCATCCATAACACAAGGTATAACGGCAAAATGGTCAGGCACAATTGGACTACGATGCCCAGAACTACATTGAACATATCAAGGGTAAATCTTTTGTTCGCTTTAAATAAAGGATCATCTTTTATGACAAGTGCATGAACGGGTTGCCAAAATCCCCATGGACGAACAGTTTTATAAAAACTCTTCAATACCTCAATATCTGTAGCAGCGGCAGAGTAGGTACCGGCAATGCAACCAATAATTGATATTAGAAATAATACCGGGAAATAATAAAGAAACTGTATACCGTCGAAGAACCGCGAAAACACTAAAGCTCCGGCAATGCCGGCGAGCATTCCCCAAAAAAATCCGTTTGCATTAAAGCGCCACCAATACCATTTTAAAACATTGGCCGCTATGTAGCCGCCATACAAACCAGATACGATCCATTGCAAAATACTGTTAACATCTTTAGTAAAAAATCCCAATGTGACGCCAACGGCTACCACCAAAATACCGGAAATATAGTTCATGAAGATTACCCTTCTGTTGGGCGCGTTCGGATTAATATATTTTAAATAAATATCGTTTACAATATAGGCTTGTGCTGCATTCATGGTTCCGGAAAAAGTTCCCATAAATGCTCCCAATAACCCGGTAAGCACTAATCCTAAAATACCAACGGGTAAAAAACTATTGATAGCACCAGGTAAAATTCTTTCGAAATCCGTATGGCCCATTCCGTCAGAAAGGTCGAGTTGGTTATAATACAACAATGCTAAAACCGTAAGGCCAATTACCATTAAATATCTTATGGGCAATAAAACAATGGAAACAAAGCCCGTCATTTTAGAAGCTTCTTTTGGAGATTTGGTTGACAAAACTTTTTGCATATCATAATTAGGTGCAGGGCCGGCAAGACTTGCAAAAACACCTTTGAACAACATCATCATAAAAAATATTCCGAAAAGCCCGTAACCATCGTCTGCAATTTTTTTATTAGCATCGGCTATAATGCCCGACCAGTCCAAATTGAGATGCCATCCAAAGAACGGATTGCTCCAACCTTTAGGCACATTTAGAGAATGTCCGTTAAGATGTACTACCGCAATTATAGCAATGGCAATACATCCTACTGTCATTATAATATATTTAATAAGATCTCCTAAAACTATGCTGCGCATACCACCCAAAATAGAATAGAACATTGCAAAAAGCGTGAATACAATTCCATAAAAATGAGGTACATATTGAGGTGCCACGTTAAAGGGAATGTAAGGTTGAATAATAGCCCACGGTACAAATATTTCGATAAACTTGCCGAGACCGATAAACCCATATGCAAGAAAACCCAGGCAACCAATTAATGCAAAGGCTACAACAATATTGTGCGAGGATTTCACACCTGTCCCTTTCAAGCCAAAACGCGTAGCGAGCCATTCCGCACCGGTATTGGCATTAGAACGCCTCAGCCATTTTGCGAGATACATCATATTAAATACCTGGTTAAACACGGGCCATAACCACGGGATCCAAATACTTTTTAGCCCATAAACGAAACACAAAGCAACCATCCACATCGTACCGCTAATATCAAACATGTCAGATGCATCACTTAGGCCCAGTAAATACCATGGTAATTTTTTCCCGCCCATTAAATAACTCTCGTTGTTCAGCCTGGCTTTCTTACGCAAAAACCAACCAAGCATAAGCATCATAAGCAGGTAGGATAGAACAATCGCAATGTCTATAGCATGTAGTTTCATTTATACAAATGATGTTTGGCCGCCACGTTGTTAAAAGTAATTTTAGAAACGGTATAACCAGTTTGTTTAGCTGGAGAAAAATTACCAAACGCGCTTGCCTGTTTTGCTTTATTTGAGATTGAATCTATCAATCGCCAGGTGCTTTTGTCTGAATTAAAAATTGTGTTCAGGCCTTGCTCTTCCATCGGTGGGTCACCCATATATTCGTCGCCTTCCTTCCACATCGTTTGTCCTTTAACCGGCTTTGCAATTCCTCCATAAGCCCAAAAATTCACGCCAGCCAGCAAGCCGTTATTACTTTCACTTTTCAGCCATTCAGTTAAAATTTCTCGAAAATAAATGTCTCTCATTGTAGTGGGTGAATCAATATCATAAGAATGATGATCTCTCGGCAAACCAAATTCTTCAATAACCAAAGGCTTATTCAATTCATGCGCTATTGTTTTATGCGCGTCTAAATAAGCTATCGTTTTTTTAAGAACAGTATCGATTCCCCGCGCGATATTGTTACCGGTAAACCATGACCAGTTTTTTGGCCAGATATGTATCGTGAGATAATCAATATTTTTATCATCATGTATCTCTTTATATAGCTGCATATTATCGGTACTCATGTATCCTTCAGTACCCGTAGTAACCAAGTGGTTTTGATCCTGTTTTTTGATGAAAGCAGCTGTGGCACTGATAAATTTCTTATAGGAACTTACCGCCGAAAGACGCATTGGCCTAGGTTCGTTAGCTATTTCCCAGGCCATAATTGCGGGTTCTTCTGAATATTTTTTATGACTTATTGAATTGATGTGGCTAATAATATAAGTTACCTGGGCATAATAATCGGCCACACATTTTTCACAATCGTAAAACAAACTTGTGTACTTGCCAGTTTCGCTCCAGGGTATATCTTTTAATAAGACAGAATCAGAAATTAAGCCGTTCCAATTGAGATATTGCAAAAATCCTCCGCTCCAGTTCCAGTTATTACTTAGGTAAATAACCGCTGTCATTTTTCTCTTTCCTAATTCATAAAGTAGCGCATCCATTCCTTTTAAAGATCCGGGATCGAAGATGCCCATTGCAGGCTGTAACGGAGGCCCAACACGATTGACACCATTGATTATTCCCGTACCTTCTGACCCTCCGAGTACGCGTATGTTAGTAACACCATTCTTCTTTAAAAAATCAAGTTCTTCCCGTAGCCGGTCTATACCCGTTTTTTTATCTTTTTTTAGCGATAGCAAACCTCCATACCAATAATTAGTTCCAATAAAATAATATGGCTTACCATGTAGAATTACCTGCTCTTTTTTTACAGAAACAAAAGAAGATTGCGCAGTAATGGCTTGAAAAAATAAAACGAGACAGATAATTGAGAGCGGCTTTTTAATCATCTTAAAATATAATTCTCATTTTTATTTCGATTGATGTGAAATAAAAAATTGATGTTGAAATATTAAAACAGCATGTGCAATCGTGCAAAGGTTTCAATGGTGAAATGGCTATAAATTTATGCAAAATTTAAACGCATTTATATAATTCAAATCTTGTTGTTTTAGAAGTATTGAGACTGATAAATATTTTTCAGGTTTCGTAATTTTTAGAAAGCAGGTGACGAATCAAAACGTCATGATTAAATCATCTCAATTATGTGTATTCAAACATCGTTTTTTCAAAACTATTTCTATTTATGACAGAAGATCAATACTTTCTTATCTTTTTTTTATATTTTATTACTTAAAATATATATTTTTATAGCACGACTACCTTTATAAATAGGTTTTTATAGAATTAGATTCTTAAAATGATACTAATACTTTCTTGATAACTTCTGCTTCAATTATTGCGTTTCTATTATGAGCCTTACAGAAAATATATTACGCGAGATTACACCGCTCACACCAAGCGACTGCTTTACTATATTTTCAAGGTCAAAAAAAGAATTTGATTTCCCTTTACATTTTCACGAAGAGTATGAATTGAATTTTATAAAAAATGCAGAAGGCGCCCAAAGGGTTGTGGGAGATCATGTAGAAGAAATTGGAAACATAGAATTAGTTCTTGTTGGGTCAAATCTTCACCACGGATGGTTTACCAATAAATGCAAAGGCAAGATGATCGACGAGATTACAATCCAGTTTCACCGTGATTTGTTCGATGAAAAGTTTTTACAACGCAATCAAATGAGTTTTATAAGAACACTTCTTCAGCGATCTTCCCGGGGTATTTTATTTTCAAAAGCCACCACGCTGTCTATCATGCCCCGATTAATTCAATTGCCGCAGCTCCATGGCTTTGATTCAGTACTTGAACTACTTTCAATACTTCACGATCTTTCTACATCAAGAAATTTGAAAACACTTTCATATGTTTCGTTCAATACAGAAATGCCCTCTTACAATAGCCGGCGAATAGAAAGGATAATGACGTTACTTAATAAAGACTTTAGTGAAAATATTACCTTGGGAGATGCCGCTAAAATTGCCGGTATGGCAGAGGTATCATTTAGCAGGTTCTTTAAATTTAGAACAGGAAAAACATTTATAGATACCTTAAACGAAGTAAGGCTGGGGCACGCGACACGCATGCTTATAGATACAACAAACAGCATTAATGAAATTGCTTACAAATGCGGATTCAATAACATGTCAAACTTTAACCGCATTTTTAAAAAGAAAAAAGACAGCACCCCAAAAGAATTCCGGCAAACATATACAGCCACCGGCGTGAGGCGCTTTGTATGACAGTTTTCAAGAAAAATAAATTACCGGGCAACTGATTTTTTAAACCAGGTTTATATTAAAACGAAAGAATTATACGTTAACCATTTTCATTTTAGGCGCAATGAAATGCATGAGGAGCCAGGCAATTAAATAAGCAAAGCCACATATAAAAAACATGATATAATAGCCGGTTTCAATATTGCCAAGCGCTTTATATTTATCGAAAATAATGCCTGCAAATAAGGCAATCAGCATGCCACCGATTGCACCAGCAAGGCCGCCAATACCGGTAACAGAAGCTACTGTTTTTTTAGGAAACATATCGGAAACCGTCGTAAAAATATTTGCGCTCCACGCCTGGTGAGCCGAAGCCGCAAAGCCGATTATAAAAACAGCAAGCCAAATATTTATAGAGCCAAGCCATTGCGCAAAAATTACCGGAATAACACAAAGCGCATAAATAAGCATTGAAGTTTTTCTCGCTTTATACACAGGCCAGCCACGGTTTACAAGATATAATGGCAACCATCCTCCTCCTATACTTCCAAAACTTGACATGGTGTATACAAGCGCCACCGGCAATGCAATGGCTGTACCATTTACGCCGTATTGCGCATTAAGAAAAGCTGGTAGCCAAAAAAGATAAAACCACCATACCGGATCTGTAAGAAATTTACCAATTATAAATGCCCATTTTTGCCTGAAGGACAATAATTTAAACCAGTTCGTTCGTGGTGCTGCCTCCAGCGAGTCGGCGGGTTCGTCCAAATCGCTGTTAATATAAAGGTATTCTTCTTTTGAAAGACGCTTGTTTTTTGCCGGGATTTCATAAACAAAAAGCCACAGCGCGAGCCAAATAAAACCTATTGCGCCGGTTAAAATAAATGCCCACTGCCATCCCCATTTTTCAGCAATAAGTGGCACAGTCAGCGGAGCAATGATTGCACCAATGTTAGCACCCGAATTAAATATGCCGGTTGCATACGCGCGTTCTTTTTTTGGAAACCATTCGCTTACTGTTTTTATTGCGGCAGGAAAGTTTCCGGCCTCACTAACGCCAAGGGCTACACGCGCAATTCCAAAGCCTAGTGTACTGTTCGCCAGGGCATGCCCCATTGCGGCAATGCTCCATGCAAGTGTTGATAATGCATATCCTAATTTCGTACCTATTTTATCAATAAGCCTTCCCACAGTAATCATCCCCAGGGCATAAGAAACCTGGAAAGCCATCACTATATATGAGTAGTCACCCTCTGTCCAATGAAATTGGACTTCAAGGTAGGGCTTCAATAAACTTATAACGGAGCGGTCAAGATAATTAATCGTAGTAGCAAAAAATAACAACGAACAAATCGTCCACCGGTATCTTCCCATAGTCTTCTCCATATCGTATATTATTTAAAAAAAGTAAAATCTATCTGACTGCCGCCACCATTTCCATCGCTTGTTTGGTAAGAGCTTCTATTTTTGCATAATCTTTTTCTTCCAGCAAATTTTTGCTCACGAGTTTGCTTCCCATTCCCACAGCGCAAACACCTGCCTTAAACCAACCCGCTATATTTTCCTTATCAAGATCAACTCCACCTGTAGGCATAAATAACAAACCCGGGAAAAGTTCTTTAATTGCACTCATAAATGCGGGACCCAGGATGTTTCCTGGAAAAAGTTTAATCATTTTTGCGCCCATATTTTCTGCCCTTATAATCTCAGAAGGCGTCATGCATCCGGGAACCCAAAGCATGTTATTTTTATCGGCTACTGCTGCAACTTCTTCTATAAGACCCGGGCAAATAATATAATCAGCACCCGCATCAATAAATGTATGCGCCATAGCTGCATTCTTAATTGTACCAATGCCAAGATACATGCCTTTTAATTCTTCATCACATACCACGCGCATTTTTTTGAAATTGTGCAAAGCAGCTTCACCGCGATTCGTATATTCTACTGCTCTTATACCAGCGTTATATAAAGCCTTTAAAACTTCGACGCTTACATCAGCATCTTTATAAAAATAGAGTGGCAAAACTCCCTGCTCAGGAATTAATTTTAGTAATTCACTTTTTGTATCCATAATACTTTTTATAATTAAACAATGTTATCGGAATAAAATTACTATACCATATTTTTCTACGCAAACGTTACCGAATAATATTGCATTGGAAAAAATATGTTTCCAAATAAATTATCTTTCATACATGCATTGCACCATTCAAAATTAACGCAATCGTTTCCGTATATTTTTGTTGAATAATTCAATTAATTCTTGTTCCTTCAATAAATAAGAAAGAAATTCGATCTTATTGTTTTATAATAAAAAAACGTTGCTTTAAATTAATTCAAAAAAATAGTTATGTCAAAAAAAGTTGTAACACTTGGTGAGATAATGCTTCGGTTATCTACACCAGATTTTAAAAGATTTGTACAAGCTGATAGCTTCGATGTTACTTATGGTGGTGGAGAAGCCAATGTGGCCGCAGCGCTATGTAATTATGGGCTGCAGGGAACTTTCGTTTCCAAAGTGCCTGATAACCCAATCGGCCAGGCTGCTATAAACCATTTACGACGTTACGGAGTAGATACTCAATTCGTAGCAAGAGGAGGTGAAAGATTAGGAATTTATTTTCTTGAAACAGGTGCGTCTATGCGTGCTTCGCAGGTAGTTTATGATCGCGCGAATGCCGCCATTTCAGAGGCGGAAATAAATGATTTTGATTTTGAAAAAATATTTGATGGAGCTGATTGGTTTCATACAACAGGCATAACGCCGGCACTTAGCGATAAGGCCGCAGCACTTACGGAGGCCGCGTTGAAAGCCGCAAAACAAAAAGGAATTACCACAAGTATCGACCTTAATTATCGTAAAAAATTATGGAGCAAAGACAAAGCTAAAGAAGTGATGACCACCCTTTGCAAATATGTAGATGTGTGCATTGGAAACGAAGAAGATGCCGAAACAACTTTAGGATTTAAAAGCAAAGGAACGGATGTAACAAAAGGTGAACTAAACCTTGATGGTTATAAAGATGTTTTTGAGCAAATGAAAGAAAAATTTGGTTTCAAATATATTGCCTCAACCTTAAGAGAAAGCCACAGTGCCTCTGATAATGGCTGGAGTGCTTTAGTTTTTAATGGTAAAGATTTTTATCACACTAAGCAATATGATGTAAGAATTGTGGATCGTGTTGGTAGCGGTGACTCATTTGCAAGTGGTTTTATTTACGGGCTTGTTACCGGTATGGAAATGAAAAATGCGGCAGAGTTTGGCGTTGCAGCTTCGGCAATAAAACATACGATACCCGGAGACCTCAATCATGCAACTTTAAGTGATGTGCAGGGATTGATGAAAGGTGATGCCAGCGGACGCGTTCAGCGCTAGCAAATAAATTTATACATGTGATGGAATAAATGTTGATATTTAAATCTTGATTTAATTTTAACCCGGCGCAAATGTCAAATTCGATTGCAGCAAAACGGTGGTATTACCTGGTTCCAATTGCTTTTACTACTTATAGCCTTGCCTACCTTGACCGTGCTAATTTCGGCTTTGCCGCAGCGGGTGGAATGGCAAAAGATTTGAACATCACTGCGACGATGTCTTCTTTATTGGGTTCACTTTTTTTTCTTGGATATTTTTTCTTCCAAATTCCCGGGGCATTATATGCAACGAATAAAAGCGCGAAAAAATTAATTTTTTGGTCATTGATTTTATGGGGCGCAATGGCTATGGCAACAGGCATTGTAAGCAATGTAAATTTATTAATTGTCATAAGATTTATGCTGGGCGTTGTGGAGAGTGCCGTTATGCCGGCCATGCTTATTTTTTTAAGCAGGTGGTTTACAAAATCTGAAAGGTCGCGGGCCAATACATTTTTGATACTTGGCAATCCTGTTACTATTTTATGGATGTCAATTCTTTCGGGCTATTTGATAAAATCTGTTGGCTGGCGCTGGATGTTTATTTTTGAAGGAGTACCTGCAATTATCTGGGCGTTCATATGGCGGCGGCTGGTAGAAGATAAACCTAAAAATGCCCACTGGCTTTCCGATTTAGAGAAACAAAATTTAGAAGAAACACTTCGCCGTGAACAAGAGGTTATTAAGCCTGTCAAAAATTATCGTGCAGCATTCAAATCTAAAATTGTAATACTGCTTAGCCTGCAATATGCTTTTTGGAGTATTGGTGTTTACGGGTTCGTCATGTGGTTGCCTTCTATTATAAATTCGGCACCCGAAATGAACATCGTGAGAACGGGCTGGTTATCATCTGTGCCATACATGCTTGCAATTATTGGCATGCTCATCGTGTCTTATTTTTCCGATAAAACTTTAAACAGGAAAGCATTTGTATGGCCGTTTCTATTAATTGGCGCTGTTGCATTTTATAGCTCTTATCTTGTTGGTACCAGTAATTTTTGGTTGTCATTTGTGTTGCTTGTAATTGCCGGGGGTGCGATGTATGCCCCTTATGGGCCTTTTTTTGCAATCATCACCGAAGTACTGCCGGCCAATGTTTCAGGCGGCGCCATTGCACTTATTAATAGTCTTGGAGCTTTAGGCTCTTTTACCGGAGCGTATATTGTAGGCTACTTAAATGGCGCAACCGGGGGATTTAATGCTTCTTACATTTTTATGTCTGTGGCGCTTTTATTATCTGCTATTATTACAATGATTGCTGTGAAGAACAATACCAGGCATTTGAAAGCGGCCGGGCAAATGGTTACCGGCAAGGATTTCGTATTGCCTGCAATTAGTTGAAGTTATATAAAATGAACAACGGCTATGCGGTATCGTTAGTACGTTTTGATATGCGGCACAAAGAACAAATTCGTTGTAAAGCAGTATCTAAATTATCACCTTAAAGCGTGATAATTCAATTTATCACGCATTTCAGTGATATTTTTAAAAAATATTTGATTGGATGATATACCGGTAAGCCATTCCGGTTAAAACCGCTACACCGAAACTTATCAAAGTGCCTATTAAAATATACTCTGTCAGTTTCCGGTCCTTGGCTTCCTGCAGGTTTCCGAAGCGGAAAACTGATTTTGCTGCCAATAAGAAGCCTACCGCCTGCCACTCGTTTGATACCATAAATATGAATACCAGTAGCCTCTCCAAAATCCCGATATATTGCCCGGCACTTTGTAAAGAAGCAGTATCATCACCCGATTCAGTATCTGGTGTCCACTTTGATATAAATATTTTTACGGCGATAGACATGGGTCTCGTCAAAAAAATTAATAAGGTGATGAGTAAAATAATTTTTTCATTATTTAGAAATGAAAAAGAAGGGAATTTATTTTCGATGAACAACCATATTACATAGATGGAAATAAAATGAAATAGCTGGTCGATAAAAAATAACCAACGTTGGCTTCGTCTTGTTTGCAAGAGGCTTTTTGTGGCATCTATCATCAAGTGTATGAGTGCGAGAATGCCGGCCCATACGATGAAGTTGTACTGCCACACAAGAATCAAAATCAAAATTCCATGTATCAGGGAGTGAGCATACAATTGCCAGGCGCCTAATTTTTTCTCTTGTTTTGCTTTCACCCATGATGCCGGCTGCAACAGAAAATCACCTATAAAATGAGCTATAAAAAATTTAAGTAAGACAATCATTTCAATGATTTTAATTTCATTACATACATTTCGTTCAGTTCTATTATTTCATCATAATATGCTCTCTTAAGCCTGTTACTTATTGCGTTTTGTTTTATACCAACAATTCTACCCAATTCTTCCTGGAGCTTGCCTGGATTTTCCAATGTGGTGTATACTATTTCCGCCGCGTTCGTTGTCCAGTTATCCATGGCTATTGAAGCCAACTTAAGAAATAAATTTATATCCTTGTCAAAAACCGGCCAGTCACTTTTTATTGCGAGATTTTGTTTTTCCTTTTTGAGCATTTCAAATTTCTCACCCGAATGAACAAACGCAGTTCCGTTTGACTCTGTAATTTTAGGCGCAGTGTAAGTAATATCTCCTAAGCCAACAGACATACGCACGTTGGTATTTTTTATAGACTTTAGTGAAGCTTTTATTTTTATTGCCGCTAGTAAGGCATCTTCCGGATTATTAACCAACAATTGGAAGCTGTCCCCGCGATAAATATCCCATGTTTTAGGGCTTCTGCCGGCTTTTTCCAATTCCTTTTTTAAAGCCTTGAGCCAGGTTTTTGGATTATTCCTTTTTGAATTGATGATGTCGCCCGTAATCACTGCAACCATTACTTATTTTTTATTCCACAAAAATATCACGTTTATCCGTGATAAACAAGAATATCACGCTTTTACGTGATAATTTAAAATATCACACATTTCTGTGATAATTTCCTTTAAAAATTCATTTAGATTACCAGCCGAAATAGGCTTTCGCGTTGCAGTAGCAGATGTCACCGATGATCTTCCCGGTCCATGCTAAATCATTTGGAAGCTCGCCATTCTCAATTTCTTCGCCAAATAAATTACACAAGAGCCTGCGAAAGTATTCATGTCGCGGGTAAGAAAGAAAGCTCCTTGAGTCCGTGATCATTCCTACAAATTTGCTAAGCAAACCCATGTTAGACAATGCATTCATTTGTTTGGTCATCCCATCTTTTTGATCAAGAAACCACCATGCAGCGCCAAATTGAATTTTACCGGCAACCGTTCCATCATTAAAATTTCCGGCCATCGTAGCCATTAATTCATTATCGGCCGGGTTTAAATTATACAGGATTGTTTTCGCCAATTGATTGGTTGTATCCAGTTTGTTCAAAAATTTTGATAATGATTTTGCCTGCCGAAAATCGCCAATAGAATCCCAGCCGGTATCAGGCCCTGGGGATTCCAGCATCCTGGAATTATTATTTCTTAATGCACCCAAATGATATTGCTGCACCCATCCTTTTTCATGATCCCAGGTTGCAAAAATCTCTAACATTGCCGATTTAAATTTCAAAATCTCCTGAGGTGAAAGTTCTTTTCCGCCACGAATTTTATTGAAAATAGTCTCAATTTCTTTATCAGTATAATCTTCAGCGCTCACAAATTCGAGCCCGTGATCCGAGACAGTACAACCTGCAGCCGCAAAAAAATCATGACGTTTTTTCAATAGATCTATATAAGATTGAAATGATGTAACGCCAGATCCTGATATTTTCTCAAGCCGCATGATGTAGGTATTAAATTCATTCACATCATCTACATACATTGCTTTGTCAGGCCGGAACGCCGGAAGGACTTTTATTTCAAAACCATCATTTTTTATTTTTTTATGGTATTCCAAACTATCCGTGGGGTCATCAGTTGTGCAGACAACTTCCACCCGCATTTTACGCAGTAAATTTTTTACTGAAAATTCTTTCGTTTGTAGTTTTCTTGTACAGTCTTCATAAATTTTTTTTGAACTTTCCGGCTTCAGTAATTCATGAACATCAAAATATCGTTGTAGTTCAATATGCGTCCAGTGGTAAAGTGGGTTACGTAAAGTATAAGGAACCGTTTGCGCCCATTTTTCAAATTTTTCAATATCTGGTTTATCACCGGTAATAAAACTTTCATCTACGCCACTGGCACGCATTGCACGCCATTTATAGTGATCGCCATACAGCCATATTTGCGTAAGATTTTTAAAATTGACATCATCAGCAATTTGTTGTACAGGCAAATGGCAGTGATAATCTATAATAGGTAATTTTTCAGCAAAATCATGATACAGTTTTTTTGCCGTTTCAGATTGCAGCAAGAAATTATTATCTAAAAAATTTTTCATAAGCTTTTTTCAAATTGAAAAAAAACAACCCCGTTTTCATCTATCGATTTTGAATGAAAAAGTGATATTTAAAGGCTTACACCTCTTTTCCAGGGAATAAAATCATTTTGCAAATGCCGCACCGCGCTCACTTCAATTTCGCCACTCGCCACCTTTATAACGTAATCGAGTATACGCTCTCCGGCCTGCTCAATGGTTTCATTACCTTCTATAATCGAACCTGTGTTTATATCAATAATATCATGCATTTTATTATACAAAATTGTATTGCTTGATAGCTTTATAACCGGCGTAATTGGGTTACCGGTTGGAGTGCCCAACCCTGTGGTAAACAACACAATATTTGCGCCTGAGGCCACTTCCGCCGTTGTGCTCTCCACATCATTGCCCGGCGTGCAAAGCAAATTTAACCCTGGCCTGGTTACCATTTCAGGATAATCTAACACATCTACCACAGGAGATGTTCCACCTTTCTTTGCGGCCCCGGCAGATTTTATTGCGTCGGTTATTAAACCGTCTTTTATGTTTCCCGGCGAAGGGTTCATATCAAAACCAGATCCCGAAGCCTTTGCTTTTTCATTATAAGTAAACATCAAATCACCAAAGCGTTTAGCCGTGTCAGTTGTAATACAGCGGTCACTCAAATTTTGCTCCACGCCGCACAATTCCGGAAATTCAGAAAGAATCACTGAGCCACCAAGTGCGACCAACATATCAGAAGTGTACCCTATCGCAGGGTTTGAAGATATGCCACTAAACCCGTCTGAGCCACCACACTCTAACCCAATACATAACTTACTTAACGGCGCTGGCTTTCTCTCAAGAGAATTGGCTTGTACCAGCCCCGCAAACGTTTGCTTAATCGCTAATGAAATCAGATCAGATTCTTTACCTATTTTTTGTTGCTCTAATACAAACAAAGGTTTCGAAAATCCTGCATCTCTTTTCTTAATCTCCTCCTGTAAAATTTCGACTTGCGCATTTTGGCAACCGAGGCTTAAAATTGTGGCACCAGCAACATTGGAATGAGTTATGTAACCTGCCAACAAACCACATAATGCTTGCGCATCCTGCCTTGTGCCGCCACAACCACCTTCATGCGTCAAAAATTTAATACCGTCCACGTTTGGAAAAAGCCGTTGCTTTTTTACTTCTTCATCGGCTACCGCAATGTCTGCGGTTAAGATTTCATCTATATTCTTCCCGCTTTTATAAATTTCAATAAGCTTAGAAACCTCTGCTTTTTTATTTTGATTTCTTCCGTATCCCAATTCATTTACCAAAGCTTCCTTCAAAACCTCAAGATTTCTATTCTCACAAAAAACCAAAGGAATCACCAACCAGTAATTCGCTGTGCCTACTTTACCGTCCGGGCGATGATATCCCATAAAAGTCCTCTCCTGAAATTTGGAAATATTGGGTTTTGTCCAGTCTAATTTTCTTTCACTTACGGCAAATTTATTGGCGGCATGCTTCACATTAGAAGTAGTTATAACGCTACCACGTGGAATAAAGGTTTGAGCTTTGCCAACCAAAACGCCATACATAAATAATTCATCCCCCGGTTGCATGTCGCTTGTTACAAATTTATGCTTGGCCGCCACGTTACCTATTATCGTGTAGGCTTCACCGTCATAATCAACGAGATCGCCTTCTTTTAGGTTTGCCAAAGCAACCAATACATTATCACCAGGATGTACTTTTGTTACTTTATGATTCATCACAAATATATTTTCTTCGAATGTACCGCTTCAAGGGTAGCTTTCATTCCATTGTTTATTATATCCTCTACTTTACCAGCTACTAATTTTTCAAAGCCACGCAACCGTGTCAAATCTTTTCCCCATAAAGTTATATCCCGCAAAATTATTTTTACAATCTTGTTTTGTGGAGATTGTTGCCAAATCTTAAAAAAACTTTCAGCCGCCTCATCGTCAATCAAATAATATTGCCCGTTGCATTCGCCAAAAAATTCCTTTCCAGTTTGCTTTACCGGCCTCATGAAAGCAATATAAGCAGCAAAACCTAAAGCAAATAACTCAGGAACAATTTCGCTTTTTGCATAATAGTTAAGCAAAATTGGAATGCACCTCAACTTCATTTTCTGCGTATAATTTAACGTGATGCTTTTCCAAAAATGATTGATGTGCGGATTACGAAACCTATCTAAAACTTTTACTACAAAATTATTCAATGTTTCGGTATCGGTGACATAAGGAACAGATGGCGCAATTTCACGAAGCATCAAATTTGAAATATACCCTGCCATCATATCATTATCCATCGCACTTTTTACTGTATCAATACCCGCCAGGTAAGCAATACCACAACTTAGGGTATGCGTTCCATTTAGTAAACGCAATTTCAACTCACGGTACAGTTCAATATCAGGTTCAATAATAATTCCTTCATCCGCTTCCGCAAATGAAAGCAATTTTTTTATTCGGTCATCGCCTTCAATTGCCCACAGCCTGTACACCTCACAAATAGTGAGCAAGTCGTCTTTATATCCTAATTCCTTTTCTATTTCCGTTTTTATTTCCTCTCCCGGCAAGCCTGTTACAATACGATCTACCAGCGAATTACAAAAGTAATTGCATCGCTCCAGCCATTCTATAAATTCATCATTTAAACTATTAAGATGTGCCAGTTCCAGCACGATTGATTCCAACTTTTTTCCATTGTCGGGAATCAATTCTGTTGGTATAATCACGAAACCACTTTTCTCACTTCCACCAAAAGCAATAAACCTCTCATATAGAAATGCCAACAATTTGCCTGGGAAAGATGCGGGCGGATGTCGCCGAATATCGTCATTCACTAATTTAATTCCAACCTCTGTTGTATTGGAAATGATCACCTGCAAACTTTGGTTGTGGGCGCATTCTAAAATTTGCTCCCATTCAAGACTTGCATTTAATACACGGCTCACAGAAGAATTAATAATATTTTCTTCAACTTTTTCACCATCCTGAATTCCACGAACACACAGCGTATATAAACCATCCTGTTTTTCAAATGCTGTGGCATCGCCCCGGGTAGTAGATTTTACAATTACTATTCTTCCATTAAAAATTCCCATTCTATTGGCCTTATCAATAAAATAATCGGGGAGGCCACGAAGCAAAACGCCGGTGCCAAATTGTAGTACCTTTTCGGGGAGTTCTAATAAATCTGCATCCGGTACTACAACCTTATCGGAGGTTATATTCTTTAATGTATATGCTGATAATTTCATAAGTTTTTATTTATTCCATTCGTCATTTTATTTTAATGGATCACATCGGCATTTGGCACACCTTGAGCATTGCACAGATTGTTTCTGAAAACGCCGATGTGCTCAAGATCAGAGATGTTGCAACAATTATATTTATAAACCTAAACTTCATTTATTCTAAAACCATTCTGAGGCCTTGAGATAACTTTTTTCCTTAAAAATTTGTCTTTCATTATTTCTTAGTTTGCGCAACAGCCCATTTCACAACATCTTCAGATGCTTTGTAGTTTTCCAAATTCATGGGTATTTTTCTTCCATCATCATACTCATTGTAAAACCATGGATCTCCAACTGCAAAAACAGTCCCTTTACCCACTTTAGCAACAGCGATTACTTTGTTGCCACGATCCTGAAGCTCAGTAACTGCAGGCGCTTTCACAGATAATGAAGCGTATTCTTTAATATACACTTGCTTTGTAGTTTTTAAAATTTTATTGTCAGCGGGTACTTCTATAGTTCCCATTTCAAACTGCTCGCCGGTTACTTTATTCTTACTATCATAATTAAATTGAATACCAAATTTTTCAGCGAGCTTATTATAATGTTCAAATTCTACGTTGCCTGAATCATTACTAAATAGCAAAAGAACTCCGCCACTTTTTACCCAGTTATAAATTGTTTTGACATCAGCATTCTGTATATAATTAGGATGCTCACTTTCCTTTTCTGTATCCGGATCTACTATAATGTATATCGAGGCATTTTTTAAATTTTCTGAAGACGGCGCCTCCAAAAGGCTTTTAGTTTTGACTCCATATTTATGAAAAACATTTGCAAACATGGAATAGCCGCCATTGTCCATTTCATTCCAAACGTAATGCCATTGAATAATTTTGCCAGTCACATCTTTTTTAGTTTCATGGTTAAAATAACCATCCAATAAAACTGATTTGCCTTTGCCAAAAGAAAGTGTGGGCAACATTTCCATTTCATTAGAGGCAAGAAGAAATGCTCCAATCCCTTTTGCGTCATTTCCAACTACCTTCTCACTTGTATAATAGTTATAACTGCCATCGCGATAAGGTTTGCCGCCAAGACCCGAAACACTAACAGTTCCATATAAATTTAATTGGCCTTTAGCATCTGTTTTTACAAAATTTTTAATTATCCCCGAATAACCTTTTTTAGCCACAGCAAGAAATGAAGAAGGCAAATAAGCCAACCTAACGCCTTTCGCTAACGCATACACGAACATGCAGGAAGCGGATGCTTCGGTATAATTGTTTTCTTTGCCGGGTTTATCCAAAACATCCCACCATAAACCATTTTTTTTATCCTGCACTTTTGCAATAGCCGTCGCAAAGCGTTTTAGGATGTTTATTAATTCCGTTTTTTGATAATTATCATTTGGAAAATTTTCAAGGACATCAACCAGGCCCATGCCATACCACCCCATGGCCCGCGCCCAAAAATTGAGAGATTTGCCTGTTTGCTTATCTGCCCATTTCTCTTCTTTAGAGGCATCATAGCCATGATATAATAAACCTGTTTTATTATCCCTTGAATTTTTCTCCATCAATATAAATTGATGTGCTATATCGTTATAATCGGAATCTTCATGAAAAGTAGCAGCGTACTCCGCATAAAACGGCTCTGCCATGTATAAACCATCCAGCCACATTTGATTGGCATAGATTTTCTTGTGCCAAAAACCGCCTTCGTGTGTGCGTGGCTGTGAGTTCATTTGCTTCCGCAATATATTAACCGCATCAAGATATTTCTTTTTGCCACTCACTCTATATAACAACAATAAATTTGTACCGGGTGCGATATTATCTAAAGTAAGATTATCAAATTTGTAAGTCCGGATGTTGCCTTCATTATCTACAAAATAATCCATGCTCTTTTGGATGTAACTGAAATATTTGCCATCGCCGGTTGCCTGCCATAAACCCTCAATTCCCTTTAAAACTACGCTTTGATCATAACTCCATTTAACCTCCTTATTGTTTATGGAAAGTGAATCTTTCCAAATGCTCATCACCGTATTTCCCATTTGCCGGGCATAGGAAGTATTCGTTTGTGCATTGGCAAAAAGCTGAGTTAATGTTAGCGTAAGAAGTACTATCCATAATCTCATTTATCAGGCAATTTAATTTCTGCTTTTAAGTATTTTATGATGGCTTCAACGCGGGCATTAGAAGTTGAAAATTCAACTGTGCCTTTCAACAAGTCTAACCACATTATCGCTAATTACAAGCCTATTTTAAACATTTATTTACGCAAACGTTACCGAAAACGATGCCGGAAATGCTGACGTAAAATTTTTAATACTTTTTTGAACTTAAAATACAATCAAACGATATTTTTTAAGCAACAAATTATACGGTTACTGCTTTTTTCATTTCATTACTACTATAGGCGGCTTCTATAATTTTAATAACATTCAAAGCTTCCTCCGGTGTTACTGGCAGCGGTTTATTTTCCCGGATTGCTCCATAAATCCCCTCATAATATTCGTTATAATTTCCCTGCTCCGAGGTGATGTATTCTTTTATGATTTTGCCGTCTTTTTCTGTATGCAAAAGGCCTTTTTGAGATTCAGGTTCTGTTCCCCAATCGGCCCCTCCCGGTTTATGGCCTGCTTGTAACATGTCTTCCTGGACATCAGTTTTTGGTTTTATAAAAGAACCCTTTAATCCATGAAAAACATATCCCGGCAAAGCTTCCCGTACTACATAACTTGATTTGACACGCACTCTCATCGTTTCATAATAAAATAAGATCTCAAAATAATCATCCACTTTTGATATTGGCCGCATAGCTTTTATATCTGCGAAAATCATTTGAGGCATTCCAAATAATTGCAATGCCTGGTCGATCAAATGAGAGCCAAGATCATAGAGTGAACCACTCCCCGGGCAGGCTGTTTCCTTATGCAATTTCGGACTAAGCTCTTCTTTGAAACGATCGAAATGCATTTCTACTTCAACTAAATCTCCCAGCAAATTCTGACTCAAAACCTTCCTGATGGTTTTATAATCACTATCATACCTGCGGTTTTGATAAACCGATAATTTTTTGTTTTGTTTTTTTGCCAGGGCGATTAATTCATTTCCTTCTTCAACCGAAATAGTGAAAGGTTTTTCTATAATAACGTGCTTGCCTGCTTCCAATGCTTTTTTCGCATAATCGAAGTGCGTATAATTTGGCGTATTCACCACAACCAATTCAACAGCATCATCAGCCAGCAAAGCTTCCAATGACCGGAATGTTTTTATACCTGGATATTTTTCTTCAGCAAGATTTTTGCTTCGCTCCCATACAGCATATAGATTAAAGCCAGGATTTATTTTTAAGAAAGGCGCATGAAAAACCCAACCGCTCATTCCGAATGAACATAACGCTGTATTGATCGGTTTCATAATCTATTAATTTTTTTATTAAATGTAAAGACACATAAATTTGATTGCATCCAGGCTACTTACTTTATTCGGCCGGCTATATTCTAAACCAATTAAAATCGGCATATCCTGAATCATTCGTTTCATCTTTCCGCGTACAAAATATACCAACTTTAGCACCAATCCATTTACCCGGACTTGCAGTAAATTCCTTGATAACCATGTGATATTTATTAAAATAAAAATTAAAATTCTCTGACGAAAATTACTGTTGCTCATTCTGCTTTTTTACCTGGTTGTTTTATTTTAATAAATCAGTTGTTCCCGAAAGATTTACTTTATTTTTTCCTATTAGATTTACAAGATCAGGGAGATCATAAGCTGACAACCAGTCCCAAAGGCAAAATCGTTTTGCCATACATCTCATTCAACAATGCTCCCACGCCAGTGTAAATTGCAGATGCCCCGCAAACAATACCTTCATAGCCTGTAAAAGTCTTTAATGTCGCATTACCAGATGCATCGCCAGCCGCAAGCAAAAAGAACAAAATAGTTAAAGTGGCAAATACAAATTGCAATGCTTTACTTATCCGTAGGGTTCCAAAAAAAAGACAACCGGTAAATATTCCCCACACGATAAGATACGCTACCATGGCACTTTCTGAAGCTGCGGGAATCCAACCAAGCTTTGGCATAACGATCAGGCCTACCAGCGTAAGCCAGAAAAAACCATACGAAATAAATGCGGTAAATCCGAAGGTATTATTTTTTTTACTTTCCATAATGCCGGCAATTACCTGGGCAAGGCCACCATAAAAAATACCCATGGCGAGTATCATCGAATTCATTTCGAAAATTCCCGCATTGTGAAGGTTGAGTAAAACGGTAGTAGTTCCAAAAGCAAGCAGCCCTAACGGTGCAGGGTTTGCTGAAGAATCCTTAATAGCAATCGTTGATGGTTCCATTTTTTGAGTGTTGTTTGGTTAATGATTTTTACATTTTAAAGTTACAGTCTTTCGGCTGCCATCCATCCAAAACATTGCTAATTGTTATTTTGCCTGCATTCCGTCCAACGTCTATTTGCCCCAATTAATCGAAGGGTTTTCAGCCTCCCCATGACTGTCTGAAATTTAGAACTTTCTATATATTATACTGATAAAGTATAACGGAAAAGAATAGACGTAACGTAATTAGTTATTCAATACAAGTAAATTTACAGCAAGTCTTGTAAAAAAAGTAAGCTTCGTGTCAGCAGCTAACGGTAACGTGTAAGTGATTATATAACTATTATTATTTTAGATTTTTTATTTTTATACTTCTATAGCTAACAGTATTACCATGATCCTGTAAAAGTATATGGCCTTCAGGCGCCTCACCAAAAT
Organism: Chitinophagales bacterium; assembly: GCA_038245055.1. Lineage (GTDB taxonomy): Bacteria > Bacteroidota > Bacteroidia > Chitinophagales > Chitinophagaceae > Ginsengibacter. The sequence goes on from JBBRSV010000004.1 coordinate 55,175, forward strand.
TGTTCCATACTTTAAATTTACTAATAGCAACAAGGTCTTTAAACTCCTTTGAGCCTCTTACATATTCCAAAACTTTTATCCCATTCAGATAATGCTCAACGTGGTTATCCGGATACACAACGATGCGCCCTGTATTCCATTTGCCAATCGGGCGAATTACAGATTTTGGTTTATTAGATGATATTAAATCATACAAAGACGCCAAAGTGCGATCGCCGTTTCTACCCAATTTTGCATCCGGATGCAATGAATCATCAAGCACCTGGTACTCAAGCCCAATTGCAGAACCCGTATTATTTTCGGCAAGCGTTACAAAGTATTTTACGCCACTGTTGGCGCCGGGCGTTAATTTAAATTCAAACGACAGATCGAAAGATTTATATTCACCCGTTGTAACAATATCACCACCTTCGCCACCTTCCTTACCTTCTGACTCATACACGGTAATTGTTCCGTTATTTACCTTCCAGTCTTTATCCGGGAAAGTTTTTTTATAAGCGCCGCGCCAACCATCTGCCGACTTTCCATCAAATAATAATTTCCATCCGTTTTGCTTTTCGTAATTAGTTAGATGGTTGGGAACAAAATCAACTACATAAATGCCCGGAGGAAATGACGCCGGTTGAATATTTGACGTTTTTATACGTATATTTTTGAAATATATTTTTTTATTTACTTCGGCTTCATCGCCTATCTGGTGCACTTGCAAAGCGATAAAACCTTTTTGATCAATAGTATCAACAAGGTAAGCAACGGGAATTCCATTTACCCAGGTCTTCATTTCATTTCCAATACATTCAATTTTATAATGATTAAATTCTTTTACTTTAAAAGCATCTTGTGCCTTTGTATTCAAAGTAAGCGGGTATAGCCATTGCCTCCTTCCTTCGTCATAAATACCACCACTCCATTTGCGCGCAGATGGATCTACTTCCACTTGCCTGCCATAAACAAGGCCTTTGCCTTCATGTCCTGAAGGATCAAAATGACTTCTTGTTTGTACACCAGAATTTCCTTTCAAACTTTCAATTTTAATATCAAGTTCAAGAATAAAATTTTGATATTCCTTTTTTGTAGCAAGAAATGTATTGCCGGAATTTAAAACAGTTGTGCCAACGATCATTCTATTTTCCACAGTATATTTTGCATCACCCGCAAGTCTTTGCCATCCATTAAGGGTTTTGCCATCAAACAAATTTACCCAACCATTTGATTGTGATTTTGATGATGACGAAATTAAAAAGCAATTTACCATCAGCATGAAAGCGATTTTTTTCATAATATTTTTTTAAGTGTGTTTAATTTATTGAATCAACTTTTTATTCAATCCCTTGTTTTTTCCAGTTCCGTGTTTGCCGCAAATAATTTTCTTCGCCTTCCGTTTCTGTAGCGAAAAAATATAGAAAACGAAGGGCCGATTAAAAAATATACAAAACCCCCGAAGCCCGCCTGCTCTGGCTTTACGCTTAGTGTAACCACAATAGAAATTACACCTATTGTAATAAGAATTAAATTTTTGTAGATCTTTGTTTTACTATCATAAATTTCCCTGTCGGTTAATTCCAACTGCACTTTTTTTCTTAGCGCATGTACATACATTAAAGAGAAAAGGAAATAAATTAAAATATATCCCGTGGCATAAATCACCATGAGTTGCGGAAGTTCGGTCGGTTTGATAAGAAAGGGTGACTGCGCCTCCCCATAAATCTGCTGACTAAAGACAAGTGTAAATAAAAATTTTAGTGGATACACATAAAATAGCACCAGGAAAATCAACGTACAATTTAAAACAACCGTTAGTAAATCATCCAAACCATAACGCCTAAAAAATATATTTTGCTCATACCAGATAAACATCAAAAGGATAAAACTTATACCAAATGCAAAGAAGCCGCGCATCGTAATCAATAGCTCTTCATAGCTTTTTGGCACTTCAAGACTTACTATGAGCAGTGTTACAGCAAAAGCGAAAACCGCATCACTAAAAGCTTCAATGCGCTTTACCTCATGGCCGCGAAAGCGGAACTCATTTGTAGCACCCTCTATTTTATTTGCAATGGCTTTTCTAAACATAAAAATTTTGGTTGCAATGCGCAATGTAAAATGACATCACCTCTCTTAATTAACCAGGTAAAGATTTATTCTAAAGATTAAACCGTTTCTCAAAAGTATATTTAAAAAAAACAAAAATTAATGGCTTTACTTTTGCAACAAGAATTTTAATCTTAAAACACCTGCAATGTATAAATTAAAAATAATTACCTCTTCGGTAAGGCAAGGCCGCAAGGGGCCCATCATTACAAATTGGGTTGCTGAGAAGGCAAGAAAGCATGAAAACTTTTCTGTAGAAGTATTAGATCTTAAGGAAATTAATTTACCAATGATGGATGAACCCAATCATCCTTCTTTGCAGAAATATGAATATGAACATACGAAACGATGGAGCGCTACCATTGACGATGCCGATGCTTTTATTTTCGTAACCGCGGAATATGATTACAATTATCCGGCGCCGTTAAGAAATGCCTTAGAATATTTATATAAAGAATGGGGTTATAAAGCTGCAGGCATCGTAAGTTATGGAGGCGTATCTGCTGGTACAAGGGCATGTAATAGCCTTAAATCTGATTTGTCAACTTTTAATATGGTTCCTTTATCAACCGGTGTTCATCTTCCATTTTTTACACAGTTTATTAAAGAGGATAAATTGGTACCGAATGAAATTATGGACAAATCTCTTGATAGTTTATTAAATGAAATCCTGCGATGGACAAAGGGCTTGAAGACGATTAAGGAAAATAAATAAGCATTAGTAATGTAATTGGGTGTGAGTAGATTCGATTAGTTTTGGCGTTACAATCTACAGGAATGGAGCAATATGTAATAGGTGTTGATATTGGTACAGGAAGTGCAAAGGCTGTTGCTATTAACAAAGCAGGAAAGCCGATAGCAGTTTCACAAATATTTTACAAGACCAATAGCCCGCAACCTGGCTTTTCAGAACAAGACCCCGAAGTAATATGGAAGGCTTTTATTGATTGCATTACAAAAGTAATTGCACAATTAAAACAGGTACCCGGCACCGTTAGTATTAGTTCCGCCATGCATAGTTTAATAATTACTGATCAGAAAAATATTCCCATTACGCCTTTAATTACCTGGGAAGATACGCGGAGTGAAAAAATTGCAGAAGACCTCAGGAATTCGTCCGAAGCGGAAAATATTTATACCATTACCGGTACCCCTATCCATCCCATGTCTCCACTATGTAAAATAAAGTGGGTGAAAGAAAATGCACCGGCAATATTTAAAAATGCAAATAAATTCATTTCCATCAAGGAATTTATTTGGTTCCGTTTATTTGGGGTTTATGAAATAGATTATTCAATTGCTTCAGCGACTGGTTTATTTAATATTCAAAATTTCAGTTGGAATAAGCCCTCACTTGATTTTTGTGGAATTAATGCCGCCCAACTTTCGGAAATTGTTTCTACAGATTTTTGCAGAAAAAATTCCAGCTCTTCTTTGGCTGATATGCCGGGCCTTCCGGCAGGTATTAACTTTTGCATAGGCGCCAGTGATGGCTGCCTCGCAAATATCGGTAGCGACGCAATTGATCCGGGAATAGCGGCGATAACAATTGGGACGAGCGGTGCAGTAAGGATTGCCAGTGCAAAGCCCGTCATTAATTATGAGGCAATGATCTTTAATTATCTGCTCGACAAGCAAACCTTTATAAGCGGCGGACCCGTGAACAACGGAGGCAATGTTTTAAAATGGCTATTCAAAACATTTTGGAATAACGACAAACCAAATGACAAAGATTATGAGGATTTTTTCAAGGAAGTAGAATCGGTTGAGGCTGGTTGTAAAGGCCTTTTGTTTTTACCGTATTTACATGGCGAGCGTGCCCCGGTGTGGGATGGTGAGGCAAGTGGTGTTTTTTTTGGAATAAGATCTTATCATTATAGGGCTCATTTTCTAAGAGCCGCACTTGAGGGAATATGTTTCTCTTTAAAAAATATTTTAGAAATAATTGAATTATCGTCAGCGGAAATCAAACAGCTTAATGTTAGTGGTGGATTTGTTCAGTCAAAAATATGGATGCAGATTTTAGCAGATATCAGTGGCAAAAAATTATGCCTGGTACAAACTGAAGATGCATCGTCGATTGGAGCGGCAATATTTTACATGAAATCTGCTCAGCTAATTAAGGATTACAGTTCACTAAAAGAGGAAGTTGTTGTGACCATAAACCCGGATGAGAAAAATCAAATTATGTACAAAAAATCCTACAAAGTTTTTAAGAATCTTTATCAGCCGCTGAAAGAATCCATGCATGAACTTCTTAAATTAAATATGCATTGAAACCTTGAATAAATAGAAAACCCCGCCGTAGCAGGGGTTTTCAAGAATATAAATGTACTTACCATAAAAAAATCACTTTCACGATCTATTTATATTTTTATTTTAATTCTTTGCATTACCATTTTTTGCCGGCACACAATTGTGTAAATCAACCTTTAATATTTGTCCACCACCGTCTGCACCAGGACCAAAACCCATATTGGAGACGTACAGATTATTATCAGGACCGAAAGTCATTGCAGTAGGGAAGGAAAGGCCGCTTGCAATTATTGTTTTATTGCCCGATACGTCAACCCTTACTATATTGCCAGTGCCGGGAGTTGGGCCCATTCCTGCAACGGTTGAAGTTTGTAATACGTATAATCTTCCATCTTCATCAATTGTAAGTCCCAAAACAGTTGTAAACCCGGTTAACAAAACACTAACCTGGCCACTCATCGATACTCTATAAATACTAGAGCTACCCGGAACCACGGGGAAAGGATGCAGGTTTCCTATAAAAAAGTTACCCTGGCTATAGGCGACGGTTGTTGGTACAACATGTCCCTGGGTGGCAGAGATGTCCGCTACCCTGTTGATTTGTCCTCCCAAATTAACCTTTATAAAATCGCCGTGGTTCGGCTCCACTACATATAGATGGCCATTTACGTTTATCATGCTATAGGGAGTACCATCCGGCTCAAAATCATCAGGCTCCGGATTTTTAACCTGGTGGCTCATTAGCCATTCGCTGATATTAGCCACCGAAGACCAGGTGCCATTTGAATTTATTTTTACAACCTGGTTAGGGATAGATGGTACCCCGTGCGAACAGCCGGCACCGGCAAGCAGTGCATAAAGATTGTGTCCTATGAATTCCAGGTCAGCAACACCTTCCCTATCGCCCCCAATTATTTCGTTTGCCTGGCTGGAAGGTAACTGATCAGTAATGGTAGTTCGCACTCCCGCAGCATTGATCATCGAAACGCGCCCACCAGTGGTGCTTCCCAGGTAGGGGCCAACGGGGAAGGGTACTTGTAAACAATTCCCCACCGTTGAAAAGGTTCCCCCTGTTCCGGCTTCCGCAACATAAAGATTTCCATCGGGGCCAAACCGAAGGCCACGCGGCCCATTTAGTCCGGTAGCGAAGACTTTTACTGTGGGCACACCCCCATTTTTACAATCGCATGGCTGGTGATCTTTTCTACATGACGATACTAAGAGCACAATAGCCAAGAACATCGCTGACTTAAAAAAAATATTTTTGTTCATAAATTTGAATTTGACTTTTGGTTAAAACTTGCATAAACTCTTTCATAATTATTTGTATATCAAGCATCATTTACTTGTTGCTAGGCGCAATTAGGAGGGCCATTGTTGCAATGAAAAATATTAGAATTATAATTACCCATAAAACCTTACTAAATAAAAATTCAACAATAAATTCCAAACAATAAAGTCTACATCCCTTCCAAAACTTTCAGGAAGTGAAGCTTAAAAAATATGGGGTAATTAATCAGGGTGCGAGCCAAAGCCAGTTAAAAAACTTTGTGAAGTCAAAGGTATAAGTGGAAATTTTTTATTAGGGAAACGGGATGAAATACGAAAATAGACTACACCTTTTAAAAATGCAAGCATTTAAATTTATTTTTTTTATATCTGTTATAAATTCCTGCTCAATATTTTTTTAATGAAAAGTTTAAAAAAATAAAAGAATTTGATTTTGAATTCAAAAAAATGAGTTTGTCATTAAAGGGTAATTAAACTTCTTTGCTGAAAAATAGCTTTTCGGAAGAAGGTTTATATTTTACAAGTGGCTATCTTGCATACCGAATGATCGTTCAATCGGAAATTAATAATAAAAAAGAAGCCGTTCTAAAAAGTACTCTTGAGCTTATAAGAGATAACGGTTTTCATGGAACGCCTATCAGTTTGATCGCAAAAAAGGCAGGCGTTGCTTCCGGAACGATCTATCATTATTTCCCCAGTAAAGACTCAATAATTATGGCATTGCATTACCGTATAAAAACGGAGATGGTGGAGGCAATGTTTAACGAGGGTAGTGCAGGTAAAGAATATAAGCAGCAATTTTTCGATGGGTGGATTAACCTGTGTAAGTATTTTATCAACAAACCTAGCGCCCTTTTCTTTCACGAACAATTCAATAGCTCACCTTACGCAAAAGTTGTTTCAAAGAAAAATGGCAAAGGATCTATAAGTGAATTTAATAGATTTTTTCAGTTTGGGATGGATAAGGGTTATTTAAAAAAAATGGAATATTTATTGATAGCTTCTGCCGTATTTGGCTGCATTACCGCGACTGCAAAATATCATGTAACCGGACGCTTTGGCTTTAAAGATAATGATCTTTGTAAAGTTGCCAACATCATTTGGGACGGAATAAAATCCAATAATTAAACGATTGTTTATAATTGAGGCAATACAATTTGCAGGGGAATCTATTTGGTAATAAAAATGGAATTTAAAAAAAATATATGTACAATTGGAATTTGACAAAAATGCGTAAATGGTGGAGAAGATGGAAATTTATCCCAATCATTTTATTTTTTCCATCATTGGTTATCGCCCAGCCGGGAGACAGGGACAGTGTTATTCAGCAAGCTACAATAACTAACTGTGTGCATTACGCGATTGCTCATAACCCAGACCTTAAAAATGCAAGGCTCAATGAAGACATAACAGATGCTGAAATAAAAATTAGACTTGCGAACTGGTATCCGCAGGTGAATTTCAATTATAATTTTCAGCGCAATTTTCAATTACCTACTGCTAACTTTAATGGCAACATCATCAACACCGGATCAAAAAATACTTCAGGTTTACAATTTGGTGCAACTCAAAATATTTTCAATAAAGATGTTTTGCTGGCATCAAGAAGTTCAAAAGACGTGCGGCTACAATCGCAACAAAATACGGTAGAGCAGAATATAAGCATAGCGGCAATGGTAAGTAAAGCTTTTTACGATGTGCTTCTTACTAAACAGCAAATAAATGTAACGGAACAAGACATTGTCAGGGTTGACTCAAGCTTAAAGGACGCCTATTATCAATACCAAAGCGGCATTACCGATAAAACGGATTATAAAAGAGCTACTATTTCTTTAAACAATGCCAGGGCGCAAAAAAAGTTTTATGATGAATCGGTCAAAGCCAAATATGCATATTTGAAACAATTAATGGGCTACCCGCCATCAAAAGATTTTGAATTGGTGTATGATACTACCCAAATGACAAATGAAATTTTACTGGACACATTACAAAATGTAGATTATTCCAACAGGATAGAAATCCGTTTGTTGGAGACTCAAAAAAAATTACAGCAATATAACCTGCAGTATTATAAATGGAGCTTTTTGCCAACTGTTTCAGTATTTGGAAATTATAATTTAAATTTTTTAAATAACCAGTTTTCAAAATTATATAATCAGACTTATCCGAATTCCTTTGCAGGTATTGCTTTGGGAATTCCAATTTTCCAGGGGGGAAAAAGGGTGCAACAAATAAGAGAAGCGCAGTTTCAATTAAGCCAGGTTGACAATTCCATTTCAAGTGTTCAAGACAATATTAATACGCAATATACGCAGGCGTTGGCCACCTATAAAAGCAACCTGTACAATTATAATAGCCTTAAAGAAAATTTGTCCCTGGCGAACGAGGTGTATGATGTGATACAATTGCAATACAAATCAGGCATAAAATCTTACCTCGAAGTTATTAATGCAGAGAGCGATTTAAGGACAGCACAGATAAATTTTTACAATGCATTATACCAGCTCCTGTCAAGCAAAGTAGATGTGGCACAGGCATTAGGAAACATTCAATATTAAATTACACTGTATGAATTATAAAAGATTTCATTTATTCTCCTTTCTTCTTTGCGGATTAATTATGGCTTCCTGCGGAAATGAAAAAGACGACGCCTCAAGCCAGCAACAGGCGCCACCCGCGACGCCGGTATCTGTTGCGGAAGTGAAATCCACTGATGCAATTTTCTATGATCAGTTTCCTTCCAACATTTCGGCATTGGATCAAATAAACATTACTTCTCAGGTTACAGGATATATAACAGCCATTCATTTTAAAGATGGGCAAAAAGTGACCAAAGGTGAATTGCTATACTCCATAGATCAACAGGTATACAAAGCCAATCTTCTTCAGGCACAGGCAAACCTGCAGGTGCAGGAAGCGAATCTCAATAAAGCATCAAAGGATGCCGACAGGTACCACGAACTTGATAAGCACGACGCAGTAGCCAAGCAACAGGTTGATTACGCTGATGCTGCTTTGGAGGTTACAAAAAAACAAGTAGCTGCAGCAAAGGCCAATGTGGCCGGCGTTCAATCTAATGTACAATTTTCGTCCATCCGCTCACCGTTAACCGGAACAATAGGAATCTCGCAAGTAAAACAGGGAACATTAGTTACAGCGGGAACTACCGTTTTAAATACTGTTTCCACGGATAATCCGATGGCAGTTGATTTTACCATCGATCAAAAACAAATTTATAAATTCTCAAAAATGAAAGAAGCGGGTACCAATCCCAAAGATTCAATATTTACAATAGCATTTGGCGATAATGTGTATCCTTACCAGGGCAAAATAAGTTTTATTGACCGTGCTGTTGACCCGCAAACAGGAACGATAAAAATAAGGTTGATTTTTCCAAATGATCATGAAATTCTTAAAGCAGGTATGAACGCAACACTCCGCGTAAAAAATACTGCCGGCGAGAAATCAACCATCATTCCTTATAAGGCAGTAACGGAGCAGTTGGGAGAATTTTATGTTTATGTGGTTGGAGACAGTGATAAAGTATCGCAGCAAAAAGTGGCTTTGGGCAGGCAAATAGGAGCGGATGTGATTATTAAAGATGGATTAACTGAAGGACAAAAAATAGCGGTCGACGGAGTTCAAAATCTGCACCAGGGTTCAGTTATAACAACTGCGCCTCCGAAACCTGCCGTACAACAACAAAAAAAATAGTCATTGCAGGAAGAAAAATTTCAATAAAGATTTTCGATAAAGAAATAAAAAATGATCGCTGAAACATTTATACGACGACCCGTAACTGCTATTGTAATTTCCATCGTCATAGTATTGGTGGGTGCTATTGCCATGTCTACATTGCCTATTGCGCAATACCCGGACATCACTCCACCGACCGTAAGCGTTTCAGCAACTTTTACCGGGGCCGATGCCAAAACTGTGGAAGAAACGACCACCACTCCGATGGAGATACAGATAAACGGGTCTCCGGGTATGTCCTATCTTTCAAGCAACAGCACATCCAGCGGACAAAGCAGCATTAGTGTAACCTATGATGTAGGCACTGACATCAACATCGCGACCGTTGATGTGCAGAACAGGGTAAATATTGCACAGCCTTCTTTGCCCGATGCAGTAAAGCGTTTAGGCATTACCGTTATAAAGCGCAATCCAAGTATTATGGTGGCTCTTGCCTTTTATTCACCAAAAGGCACACACGATTCAAAGTTTATAGGCAACTATGTAAATATTTACATGAAAGATGCTTTACACCGCGTAAAAGGCGTAGGTGATATTGTGTCAAGGGGCGATGATTTTGGTATGCGTGTATGGCTCGACCCTGAAAAGCTTGCCGCCCTTGGGATAACTGCTTCAGATGTAAGCGCCGCGATTAATGAACAAAACCAACAGGTTGCCGCTGGTACTATCGGCGGTAATCCTCAGCCCAACAACCAGGCTTTTGAATACAGCGTTCTTACCAACAGCCGGCTTAGTTCCGTTGACCAGTTTAAAAATATCATCATAAAATCAAACCCAGCCACTGGTAATATTATTTACTTAAAAGACATAGGGAGAGTAGAGCTGGGCAAGTTTAATTACGGAAATAATGCACTGGTTAATGGCCAGGCCGGCACCTTCCTATTAATTTACCAGGCGCCAGGCGCTAATGCTTTAGAAACTTACGACAGGTTAATTGCTACCCTTAACGAATTAAAAAAATCATTTCCTAACGACCTTACCTACACGATTCCGCTCGAAACTGTTTCTGTCGTAAAAACTTCTATTAGCGAAGTGGTAAAAACTTTACTTATAGCATTAACATTAGTGGTTTTAGTAGTATTTTTATTTCTGCAAAACTGGAGGGCAACCCTAATTCCTATATTGGCTATTCCAGTTTCGCTAATAGGCACTTTTATCTTTTTCATTCCGTTTGGCTTTACCATTAATACGCTTACATTATTTGCGTTTGTGCTGGCGATCGGCATTGTGGTCGATGACGCCATAGTAGTGGTGGAGGCAGTTCAGCACAATATAGATTCTGGCCTTTCGCCGGTAGATGCCACGAGGAAAGCCATGAAAGATATATCAGGGCCGGTTATCGCAATCGCCTTAATATTAGCCGCGGTGTTTGTGCCTGTAGGATTTATTCCCGGTATTGTCGGAAGATTATACCAGCAGTTTGCGATTACCATTGCTGTATCAGTAATCATTTCTGCATTTGTCGCTTTATCATTAACGCCTGCTTTGTGCTCAATTATGCTCAGGCATTCGAAAGATAAAGATGCTAAGAAAAATATTTTTGAAAAATTCTTTGCGGGATTTAATAATTTTTTTGGAAAGCTAACGGCGTCGTATACCCGCGGAGTAATACTTTGGATGAAGGGAACTAAATATGTTTTGATATTACTGCTTGTAATATTTGTCGCCCTGTTTTTTTTATTTAAAAACAAGCCGACAGGCTTTATACCAACAGAAGATGAGGGACGGTTATATGTAACCTATGAATTGCCCGAAGCGAGTTCCACCGAACGAAGTATTGCGATGCTCAAGCGCATAATGGATAGTGTAAGAACGATACCCGAAGTAAAAACCTTGGGTGGACTTGCAGGTTTAAACATCATCAGCTTTTCCAATAAATCGAATGTAGGAACCATGTTTGTTTTATTGAAACCATGGGACGACAGATCCGGCAAAGCCCACAATTCGCAAAGTGTAGCAAAGGAAATCTTTAAAAAAACCGGCGGAATAAAAGAAGCCAGGGTTTTAGCCATTTCGCCTCCCGCGATTCCGGGATTGGGGCAAACAGCGGGGTTTACATTTGAATTGCAGCAGACAACAAGTACGGATAGCATCCAGCAGTTCGAAAAAGTTGCCCGTAATTTTTTGGCAGCATTGAACAAACGTAAAGAGATCGGACAGGCTTTTACATTCTTTAATTCTCATACGCCCGGTTACCAAATTGATGTAGATCGTAATAAAGCGAAACAATTGGGCGTTTCAATTTCCGATGTTTATTCAACTATGTCTGCGTTATTAGGCAGCGCTTACATTAATGATTTTACACTTTATGGAAGAAACTTTCACGTAGTCACCCAGGCTGACAGTACTTACAGGGGATCATTGGATGAACTGAAAAAATATTACGTGCGCAATAGCCAGGGAAATATGATTCCGTTAGATGCTCTTGTAACGAGCAAAGTAATTGAAACTGCTACGTTGATTTCACATTATGATGTTTATAGGTCTATTGAAATAAACGGAAGCGCCAAAGATGGCTATAGCAGCGGACAGGCGATAGATGCATTGAAAGAAGTAGCGGCGCAAACGCTGCCGGTCGGATATGGCTACGAATTTTCAGGCATGAGTCGCGAAGAAATTAAAGCAGGAAACAGCAGCATCTATATATTCGGTATATCCATCGTTTTCGTCTTTCTATTTCTTTCTGCTTTATACGAAAGCTGGTCTGTTCCTTTTTCCGTATTGTTTGCCGTACCTATTGGTGCATTAGGGTCAATTATCACCTTAACATTGTTACCGAATCTTACTAATAATATTTATGCTCAAATTGGCTTGATTACACTAATTGGCCTTGCGGCAAAAAATGCCATTTTGATCGTGGAGTTCGCCAAAGAAAGAGTAGATGTTGGTATGGATATAAAGAGGGCAACTATAGCTGCCGTTAAATTGCGTTTACGACCAATTGTTATGACATCGCTTGCGTTCATCTTTGGCGTGTTACCGTTGGCTTTTGCCTCAGGTGCGGCATCCGAATCGCGGAAGACAATTGGCTGGACCGTTTTTGGCGGAATGCTCGCTGCTACTACACTTGCCATATTTGTGGTACCTGTATTATTTGCAGGAATTACCAGGATAGCTTATGGCAAGAAAAAACTTGCAGCTTTGCAGGCAAATTATAACCCTGAAGACCATAAGGATATTGAAGAAGACTGACACTCCTATAATATTTTGTGCTAAAAAATACCTATGGCTATTTTACCAAGAATGATTTCCGGATAAAATAAGATTTACACATTCCTGAAATTTGTTATTTAAATTACATGAGGAAATAGATAGGAAATGTTAATAGATAATCACGGCAGGCAAATCAATTATTTACGATTAGCAGTTACTGACAAATGTAACCTGCGTTGTTTTTATTGCATGCCTTCAGAAGGCTTGAATTGGATACCTAAAAAAGAATTGTTCACCTACGAAGAGATGATTCATTTATGTACTCTTCTGGCCAAAATGGGTATTGAAAAAGTTCGCATAACCGGTGGCGAACCTTTTATAAGAAAAGACATTATGCAATTTCTGTATGCTCTTTCAAAGATTAATGGAATAAAGCAAATTACCATTACAACAAATGGAGTTTTAACGGCGCCTCTTGTTCCTGAGTTGAAAAAAATTGGAATTCATTCTTTAAATCTAAGCGTTGATACGCTTGACCGTGAACGTTTTGCTTCTATTACGCGGCGGGATGAATTGCCGGCAGTATTGGCAACGTTAGATGCATTGCTGCTGCACGGTATAGAGACAAAGCTGAATGCCGTTGTGATGGCCGAAAAGAATATTGAAGATATTATACCGTTAGTAACGTTAACCAAAACAATGCCCGTTAGTGTTCGTTTTATTGAAGAGATGCCTTTTAATGGTGAAGGTATTCATCTAAATAGTTTAGCGTGGGACCATGTAAGGATTTTAAATCTTATAAAAGAAACCTATCCGGATATTCAGAAAATACCCGATCCGCCTTTTTCTACATCTTACAATTATCATATTCCCGGACATAGAGGAACTGTCGGCATTATCGCAGCTTACAGCCGTTCTTTTTGTGGCACCTGCAACCGCATAAGAATTACGCCACAGGGTGAAATGAAAACCTGTCTTTATGATGGAGGCGTTTTAAATTTAAAAGATATCATGCGACAGGGAAGAGATGATATTTATTTGCAAAAAGTAATCCTCGATGCGCTCGGTCAAAGATATGTTGACGGCCGCTCCGCGGAAAAAGCAAGGAATGAAAGTACGCCGGTGCATGAATCGATGGCCACAATTGGCGGTTAGTTGAAAAGCAAAAAATAATAAAAAATATTTAGCGATGGGCTATTTTCTTAATCCTCATTTCATCGTTTTTGTTTGCAAAAGGATGTATTTTAAATCTTGCTTAAATAAGAATAATGATAACCGTTGAAGAGGCAGAAAAAATAATTCACTCGAGGGTTAAAGATTTTGGCCTTGAAGAAATTTCTTTTGAAAATTGTTTGGGACGAGTACTTGCAAAAGATATTATAGCAGATCGGGATCTTCCCCCGTTTAACCGGGTGACAATGGATGGCATAGCAATTAATTTTTCTTCCTTTGAAAAAGGAAACAGGCAATTTAAAATAGCAGGAACACAAGCGGCGGGAGATGAGTCTCTCGAAATAGATAAACCCGGTGAATGTATTGAGATCATGACTGGGGCTGCTTTACCCAAATCTACAGATACGGTTATACGTTATGAAGATGTAGTTATAGAAAATGGTTTTGCCACAATTACTTCGACACAAATAGTAAAAGGCCAAAGTGTTCATTTGAGGGGAATAGATAAAAAGCAGAATGAAGTTGTAGCCCAGGCAAATAAGTTAATAACGCCGGCAACTGTAGGAATGGCTGCTTCCGTAGGCTTGAAAATATTACCAGTAAAAAAATTACCAAAGGTAATTATCATCTCATCCGGGGATGAACTGGTAGATGTTGAGGATAATCCAGGGCCTTTTCAAATAAGGCGATCTAATAATTACATGGTGCGGGCAGCATTACAAAAATATGGTCTCAAGGCTGATTTAAAACATATTCTCGATGACTCCGCGAAAACTGTAAAACTTATTGCTCAGTGCCTGGAAGAATATGAAGTCATTATTTTGAGCGGCGGAATATCCATGGGTAAGTTTGACTTTATACCGGAGGCACTTGAATTGGCATCAGTAAAAAAACTTTTTCATAAAGTGCAGCAACGTCCCGGTAAACCTTTTTGGTTTGGAGAACATAAAAACAATACGTTAGTGTTTGCTTTTCCTGGCAACCCTGTTTCTACATTTATGTGCCTCCATCGATATTTTTTCCCATGGTTAAAAGCCTCATTGGGATTACCTTCCACGCATAAATTTGCCTTTTTAAATAATGATTTTTCTTTTGCGCCAAACCTGAAATATTTCTTGCAGGTGCAATTGAAAAATGAAAATGGAAAGATCCTCGCTACTCCTTTTGAAGGAAATGGTTCGGGCGATTTTTCTAATTTAATAGATGCGCAAGCCTTCATTGAACTTCCGGCAGAACAAAATAACTTTGCCAAAGGAGAAATTTTTAGAATTTGGCCCTTTGAATGAGTTCCTTTACAAATGAAAAAAATATGGATGATTTTACCCACATAGATAAAAAAGGAAACCCATCTATGGTAGATGTGGGTGCAAAAAAAATTACGCGACGTTCTGCCACGGCAAGAAGCATTGTCGAATTACCAAAAGAAGTGCTGGAAAATTTTTCCGGTAACGATATTCAAACTAAAAAAGGCGCTGTTTTTCAAACGGCAATAATTGCGGGCATCATGGCTGCAAAAAAAACAGGCGAGCTCATTCCGCTATGCCATCCAATAGGGCTCGACAATTGTGAAATAAATATTGCTTTTAATGATAATGATGAATTGCAAATAGATTGTACTGCAACTGTAACGGCAAAAACCGGTGTAGAAATGGAGGCTTTGGTGGGAGCGTCTTTGGCGGCACTAACGGTGTACGATATGTGCAAAGCGCTAAGCCATGATATTATTATTAAAGAAACAAAACTCATGGAAAAAACAGGAGGTAAAAATGTCTTCAAAAGATTATAAAAAACATGCAGATATTGCCAGGCCTCAATATGGCTTTTTTAGCCGGAATGAGTGGGCAATTATCGGTACAACCTGCAACAATATTAAAACACTTGCTGCATCAATAATTGAAGGATTATCGCCGCTATACAAATGCGGTTACGCGGATGCATCACACAAGAATGACCAGGACGAATTAATGCTTCCGGGTAAATTGGCTAACGGTGGCACCATAGAATATATTAATGAAATAAATTTTCAGCGCGTTAACTCGGTTGTTGCTTATAACCCGTTTCACATGAGAGACACATTTTCTTCAGTTGATTTGGTTTTAATCAATGGAAATCATTTTGAAGCAAAAGCGCAGGTTGTTGTAATTGACGAAATAAAAAAGGAATCACTTAAAAAAAGACTTCACCAATTAACCAATGTTCAGTTAATTCTTTTGGCTGATAATTCGAATGAAGTATTTGATTTTATAAAACAAGTATTACCAAATTGGCAGGCGTTGCCCTTATTCAGAATTAGTGATAAGGATAAGATCATTGAATTCTTTAAAGAGAAAATGAAAGATGCAAAACCGGTTTTAAATGGATTGGTTTTGGCTGGTGGCAAAAGTGTACGCATGGGCTACGATAAAAGCAATGTGAACTGGCATGGGAAAGAACAAAAATATTTTATGGCTGATCTTTTAAAAAATATATGCCATGATGTTTTCATTTCATGTCGTGATGAACAACAGCAAGAAATAGTGCCCGGTTATAAAACAATCGCTGATACTTTTATTGGCCTTGGCCCTTACGGAGCATTACTTTCAGCTTTTAGGGAACAACCTGATACTGCGTGGCTGGTGATTGCAAGTGATTTGCCTTTGTTGGATACAGGCACCCTAGATTTTTTGAAAAAGAACAGAAATTTAACGTCAATGGCTACCACATTCAAGAGCCCACACGACGGTTTACCCGAGCCATTGATTACCATTTGGGAGCCCCGCAGTTATCCGGTGCTGCTACAATTTTTGTCGCAAGGATTTAGCTGTCCACGAAAGGTTCTTATCAATAATAACAATATCGAAATTCTCGATGCGCCGGACCCCGATGCCCTAAAAAATGTAAATACGCCAACCGATATGGAAGATGCAAAAAAGTTATTGATTAATAAAATGGCAGCACAAAGTGGATCATGAATTTTTACGATATAGCTGCCAGATGGCATTACCGGGTTTTACCGAAGTCACCCAGCAACAATTACAAAAAGCAAAAGTCCTTATTGTGGGCGCCGGTGGATTAGGCTGTCCTGCAGCACAATATTTAACTGCCGCCGGTGTGGGCACAATCGGCATTGCAGACTTTGATGTGATCAATATGAGCAACCTACATCGCCAAATTTTATACACGCCGGCAGAAGTAGGTTTAAAGAAAGTTTTGATTGCTTGCGACAAATTACAAATGCAAAATCCCGGCGTTAAGTTGGTTGCTCATGACGTAAAAATGACTTCAGAAAATGTGATGGAAATTATTGAGCCATACTATATAATTGTTGATGGCACAGATAATATCGAAACAAAATATTTGCTGAATGATGCGGCCGTTTTATCTGGCAAACCTGTTGTGTACGGAGCCATTTACCAATATGAAGGCCAGGTTTCTATCTGGAATATTTTAAATGATGATGGAAGCCGAACGCCCAATTATAGAGATCTTTTTCCTAACATAAATGCTTCCAAAATACCCAGTTGCGCGGAAGGTGGCGTGATACCGTCGTTAGCGGGAATAATTGGTTGTATGCTGGCGAATGAAGTAATCAAATTTATAACTCGTACTGGAGAATTGCTTGGCGGAAAAGTGTTGATATTTGATGCGCAAACAATGCAAAGCAGGATTATTAAAACCGGCCCGGTCACCAAAACTACGATCACCAATTTGGTAGAAACAATTCAAGTGCCAAGGCTTTCTGTAGATGATTTTAAAAAGACCGCAGCCGATAATTTATATGATTTAGTAGACGTAAGAACAAAGGAAGAGCGTGATCAATTTAATATTGGCGGCAGTCACATTCCGTTAAATGAAATTGAAGAGTCCGCATTTTTTTTACGCAATAAAAAAGATATTTTACTCTATTGCGCAACCGGCAAGCGCAGCGATGAAGCCGCAAAATTGCTTCAGGAAAAATTTCCTTTGCGGAATTTTTATTCTTTGAAAGGAGGATTAAAAGCTTGGCTTGAGGAAGCCTGATCATGGATGCGCCGCAACCCAAACTGATCCGTCTTCAAAATATTCTCTTTTCCAAATGGGTACCGTTTCTTTTAAAGTATCTATGGTATAACGGCAAGCTGTAAACGCAGCGTCGCGGTGGGATGCGGAAACTACAATTATAACGGCAACGTCTCCTGGTTTTAATTCGCCGCTTCTGTGGTGAATCAATATTTTATGAACCGGCCATTTCTCCAGAACGCTTTCTGCAAGCCTTTGCATTTCTTTTATAGCCATCGATTCATACACTTCAAACAAAAGCTTTACTACCTTTTTACCTTTTGTTTCATTTCTAACGGTTCCGATAAAAACATTTATACCGCCACAATCGGGCGATTGCACCCAATCAATACATTCTTTGGTATTGAGCGCCTGCCCCGATATTTCAACATTCCAGTTCATATAACTTTATTAAAACAAATTTATTTCAGCCGCCACTAACGGGTGGTATGATGGCTATTTCATCTTTATCGCTGATGTCAATATTTGTTGATGCATATTCATTGTTCACTGCTACCATGTACGAAGCGAGTTCCCTTAAACGTGGAAATTTACTTTCAAGAAACAACTTTAACTCGTCAACAGAAAACGCATCTTTTCTATCTATTTCTATAGCCGAATTTTGAAAAATTTCTTTTATAATTCCAAATGCAAGTACAGTCATCTTAAAATAATTTATGCAAGTCCAAATGCTTGCTCAGCACTTCTATTCCTGCCCAAAAAACAACCAATGCAGTAATTCGTTTTACAACCAGTTGGTTAAATTTTATAGATCCCATTCGCGAACCCAATTGGCCACCTATCAATACTGAAAGGCTAAGCAAAATTACTCTTGTAAAATTAATATCCGGGGGCAAATCTGTTAATTGCCCGGCAATTCCTGCAATGGAATTCACCAGGATAAAAACACTTGCGGTTGCTGCAATTCGTTTAGGCGTATCCCATTTCATCAGGTTC
Organism: Chitinophagales bacterium; assembly: GCA_038245055.1. Lineage (GTDB taxonomy): Bacteria > Bacteroidota > Bacteroidia > Chitinophagales > Chitinophagaceae > Ginsengibacter. The sequence goes on from JBBRSV010000004.1 coordinate 73,868, forward strand.
AATACGGGGGATAAAAATATGCCGCCGCCGATACCGACCATGCCTGATAAAAATCCTATAGACCCGCCGAGTAAACCATCTTTTACGTAAGTTTTTTTATTCTCCTTTATGGCAACATTTATATCGCCCGGCTTAGTCCTGATCCATAATAAAATACCCGCTACCAAGAGGCTTGAACCGAGAAGAATAAAAAAAACATCCTGGCTTAATTTCATTCGTGCCCCGAAAAAAGCGAGTGGCACGCTGACAAGAGCAAGGGGAAGAATTTTTCGCCAGTTAACCTGTTTATTTTTTATAAAGACAAATGTTCCTCCTGCCACTACAATTATGTTGCACGTTAGTGCAATTAATTTCATTTCCTTAAATGGAAATGCATATAAAGCAAGTATGGCAAGATAACTGGAACCGCCTCCAAAACCGACGGAAGCGTATACCAATGCAACGGAAAAAAAGAAGAATAATATTTCCCAGTGTTGCATAATATTAAATGAAACCGTGAAGCCTTTTTAAAAATATTTCAATAGCAAAGCAATGGAAATTAATACAGTCCCTAAAACAAAAAGTTTCAAAATTATAAAGGCCTTATCCAAATATTTCTGAAGCTGATGGGCTTGCTGGTGTCTCCATGCGACTGCAACTTTACCGGGTAAGGTCCACGCACCCCGTTTTCATAAGTGGGAATGCCAATAAAACGAGTAGGGCCTTTTAATTCAAAATTGTTCTGAACTAAAAGCCCATTAAAAAAAGCCGTTACACGGGCAGGAGTTTTTAAAGTACCATCATCATTAAAACGCGGCGCAGTCCATACTACATCATAAGATTGCCATTTTCCCGGAGGAAGGTTTGGGTTCACTAAAGGCGCATTCTGTTTGTAAATGCTTCCCGCCTGGCCGTTTGTATACGTTTTATTATTATAATTATCAAGAATTTGCATTTCATATCCGTCGTCGCCTTTACCTGTTGACGCAAGGAACAGCCCGCTGTTACCACGAGCCTGGTCAGTACCTTGAATGTCCTTTGGTTCTTGCCATTCAACATGAATCTGGTAATCCATAAATCGCTGTTTCGTTTGTATACTGCCTGCTTTTTTATTTACTGTAAGTGTTCCTTTCTTTATTACCCAGTCTGCCGGTTTTGTAGTATCATTTGCTGACTCCCATGAGTTTAAATTACTACCATCAAATAAAATAATTGCGTCGGAAGGCGCATCACCACAGGATTTCCCCGGTGTAACTACGGGTGGAACGGGTGTGTACAATTCAGTTTCTTCGTGTTTCATTTTTTGTTGTTGTGCATTTGCACCTATTGCAATAAATAAAGTAAGCGCTGGCAATAAAAATAATTTCTTTGTCATGATGTTAGGGAGGTTAAATAAAGAGGTTTGAGAATAAATGAACAATCGTTTTAATTATTAAAAATAACTTCTATGTAAAAATAGAAAAGGCGATACAAAATTTAAGAAAAGCTGATACATTCTTTTAATTCCTTTTCACTGTAAGCCATATTGTATTGCTTTAAAACATCCGCGGGAACTCCATTCCATTGGTTGGGCGTATTGCCCATGTAGCCAACATCTTTACCGCCAATTTCCGAAGTGTAAAAACCAGTAGCCGTTAAATTGCGCACCAGGTTAAAGAATGCTACACCGGGCTTCATTGCCGCCGTAGCTTTTTTCGGAAAAGCTATAGCATCCACCATTTCTATTTGTTGTTGATTTGTACAACCGGTAAAAGCATTATTATATTTTTTAAAACATTGCATATCTAACCACCGTAGGCCGCCACGCATGGGAACCTGGTGCTCCGGCATATCTTTTACAATAAACTCAATAAAGTCGGGCACTTTTGCATCTGAAGCGCTTCCGCTAACATCGTCTTTAGGAATAATAATATCTCCGAGAACCGTTATAGTGGCCATTTCTTCCGGCGTAAAAAAAGTGTAGGAAGTTTCTTCTTTATAATGCGCCGCTTCTTCCTTCATCCTGTTAATGCCCGAATCGTTTGAAGAACTATTCTCCTTCGTAACGATCTTGCTATCCGTTTCTTTTTTATCGGCAAGTTTACACGCATCCAAAAGCAAGGCAGTAGAAACGGTGCCGAGGGCTAAAGCTTTTAAAGATTTTCTTCTATCCATATTATTTATTTTTAAAAATAAATTTTGATAATAATATTTTGATTAAATATTGTTTTTCTTTAATTGATCAACAATATATTCCGAGGTACGCATAGACAGTGCAAGGATCGTCCAGGTAATATTTTTATCACCCTGCGAAACAAACATTCCACCATCAACATTAAAGAGGTTTTTGCAATCATGCGCCTGTGCATATTTGTTGAGCGGAGAACTTTTTGGATCATTTCCCATGCGCACCGTGCCCGCCTCGTGAATAATATTTCCGGGTGCATGCAGTCCATAATTATTTGCGGCAGTATCATCGCCACCCCAGGTAGTAACCGCGCCCATGGAATGTAAAATTTCTGAAAAGGTTTCTTTCATGTGCTTTGCCTGCTTAATTTCATAATCAGAATATTGCGTATGAAATCTTAAAACCGGTATACCAAATTTATCGATGACGGTAGGGTCGATCTCGCAATAATTATCAGCAGTTGCAACAGCTTCGCCACGGCCAGCCATACCTACGTGAGCGCCAAAAAAATAACGGTAATCTTCTTTAAGCGACGCGCCATAACCTCCGGCTTCTTTTTGTTTACCCTTTATCTTATAAGTGCCATTTAGATTTTCAATTCCCCAATTAAACCCATAAAGCGGCATTCCAAAACCACCCCCATATTCAATGTGGTAACCACGCGGAAAATCCAGTTTTTTATTATCCAGCCACCACGGCGTATAAACATGCATTCCTCCTACTCCATCTTCATTGTATCGTTTACGGTCAAATAATTCCGGAATAATTCCGCCCATATCTGCACCCGTAGAATCATGTAAATATTTACCAACTACGTCGCTGGAATTAGCCAAACCATTTGGATGCAACGGCGATTTAGAATTTAATAATAACCGGGCCGATTCGCAGGCGCTTGCTGCAAGAATTACTGTGCGCCCTTTTACCTGGTATTCCTGCATATCTTCTTTATTTACATAAGAAACACCGGTAGCCAGCCCTTCACGATTCGTCATCACTTCGCGCACCATAGAATTTGTAACGAGGTCTACATTTCCCGTTTTCAAGGCAGGAATTATTAACGCTGAAGACGAAGAAAAATCAGCATATATTTTACAGCTACGGCCGCATTGAGCGCAATAGAAACATTCGCCACGATCTTTATTAATTTTTTTTGTAAGAATAGAAAGCCTTGATGGAATAACAGGAATGCCAATACTGGTTGCAGATTTTTTTATAAACAATTCATGTAACCTTGGCTTTGGCGGCGGAAGAAATATTCCATCAGGATCATCCATCAATCCTTCATTGGTTCCAAACACACCCAGCATTTGGTCGATCTTATCATAATACGGTTTTACATCATCATAACTTATTGGCCAGTCGTCGCCAAGCCCGTCGATGCTTTTACGCTTAAAATCTTTAGGCCCAAAACGAAGTGAAATTCTTCCCCAATGGTTGGTACGTCCACCGAGCATACGGGCACGCCACCATTCCCATTTGGTACCTTCGGCCTGCGTATAAGGTTCCCCATCTATTTCCCAGCCCCAATAGCAGCCATCAAAATCGCCAAAGGGCCGAAACTTAGTGCTGGCGCCTCTTCGCGGCGATTCCCAGGGACTTTTTAATTGATTAGAATCCTTAGCAGGATCGTACATAGGGCCAGCTTCTATTAAGCAAACTTTTAAACCCGCATTTGCTAAAACATAGGTGGCCATACCGCCTCCTGCACCGGAACCAACAATAATTGCATCGTAAACTTTAGGCTGTACTTTAATTTGTAAATTTCCCATAAAAAAATTGTGTTCAGACGGATAATAAAATTAGAGGATATGAATGTAAAACTTATGTGATAATTTTTGCAAATTATTTTTACAATTCTATGAACTTCATTTAAATGTTAGCGGTTTTTTATGGTTTATTATAAGGTAGAAATAATTTATGCTTAAAAATCCGCAGTCGATAACGGTTTGGGATGTATCCACACATCATTATTTTTTTTTGCAAAAAAGACTCCGTAGCTCAGTTGGTAGAGCAGCTGACTCTTAATCAGCGGGCCGTGTGTTCGAGCCACACCGGGGTCAC
>JBBRSV010000005.1:0-74337 GCA_038245055.1 Chitinophagales bacterium
AATTGAAGCTGCAGAAAAATAGGACCATTATTCTTTGTGTCTGGTAGCTGATGGGCAGAGTATTTACCTTGTAACATTTCCTCAGTAAGAGGAAGTAAGCTTCTTTTTTTTTAAAATTTTAGGACTATACCCCCGAAATAGGTAAAGCATGGTTAAAGCCTATCTAAAGCCTAGTTAAAGTATGGAGATAGTATGAAATAAGCTTATCCATTAAAACAAATGTAGTCGGTAAGTAGCAATGTACAGTTTTCGGTAAATAAGGATGTACAGCAATTTGGGTCATTGGATGCATGATCTGAGTTAAAAATAAAGAAAATTATTTTGCTTTTTCAAAGATTGTTTTTCGATGTTTCATACGGTAACTTTCTCCGCTTAATTTAATGATTTCACAACGGTATAAAAGGCGATCCAGTAATGCCGTAGTTATGACTTCATCACCGATGGTTTCAGCCCATTCTTTTGGAGACTTGTTGGTGGTAATGATAAATGAAGCTCTTTCATGAAGTGCGTTGATAAAATGAAAAAAAGCATTGGCTTCCTGACGTTCAATTGCAATCATCATAATATCGTCAATAACTACCAGGTGCGCTTTAAAAAGCTTTTTGTAATCTGCAAGCCCTGATCTGGAGATGTCTTTGGTTTTCAAAGTAACCATGATTTGCTCCATGGTTCTAAAATAAGCCCGGTAACCATTTTCAAGAGCATGGTGGCATAACCCTGCTGCAAGTAAGGATTTACCTACGCCATTGGGCCCCATAATCACCAGGTTAAAATTTTGATCCAGCCAGGTGAGCTCTTTGAGTTGTTGAAGTTTTGCGGGCGGCATTCCTTCTGCCTGTGCACAGTCATAGGCCTGCAGATCATGCATGGCCGGTAATTTTGCAAACTTTATTTTGCGCAGCATATCGTTCTGATTACGATGGGCTATTTCAGTTTCCAGGAGCCTTCCCGCAAACTCCAGGTAACTGATACCTTCTGTGGCAGCAGCGTCCGCCAGGTACTGAACCTGACTGCCAAGAGCGCTTAAATGTAACTGTTTGCAATGCTGATCGATTTTGTTTTTAACTTTCATGTGAGTGTATTTTATTTTTAGTTTTTTAAAATGTTTTAGAATGTTTATCGCCTGCCGCGGGCTTGCGCTCTGAATAAAGATGATCCGGCAAACACTTGTTATGATGCAGCTTTGGTTCAACCGGATCATCTTTATTCAGAGCGCCATTAACTGTTTTCAAATGCCTCCTCATAGGTTTTTAGATTACTTTTATCGGGCTGGATATCGGCCTTTTTATTGTTTTTGGTATCCAGTAAAATGATCTTACCACTTGAAGGCGCCGGATAGTTTTTTGGGGATTCATGGAAGGCCAGCAGTTCGCCGAAGATGACGGCTCCAACATATTTTTTCTCTATACATTTTTGCAACACTTCTGCTACCAGTTGTTTGTTCCTGCCTTCAATTTCTTTTCGGATGGCCTGTACCTGGTCACGCAGGTAGCGACTTTTCTCTTTGCGGATCATTTCGAAGTATTGCATGGCAAGCCCCGGGTTAAGGAACAGGCCTGAGGTTTGGCTAAGCAGTTGTTTTAGTTTGAGAGACTTGTCACGCTTATGATCAGTATTGATCACCGTGTTGCCTTTGCTTTCTGCAATAGCATGCTTACACAGAAAAACACCTTCGGTATCGTGAACATGTAATGCTTCTTCCTTAAGCCATAACATCACCATGGAGTCTTTAGCCTTAAAGGTACCTTGTGGCACAGAATAGAAATTGCCCAGATAAGCAAACGTGTTATCCTTGCGAACGGTGCGTAAAATGTAGGAGGGCAATATTTTTACTGATACCCATGGCCGTAAGTATGGCTGTTCAATCTGCCACTCTTCAAGCGGTATCTTCCTGGTAGTCGAATGTGGCATGGCATTGCCCGTTCTTTGCAGCCAGGCCATTGCCTGCGCCTGAAGGGTCTGCAAGTCATGCCAGGGGCGCCCATAGAGAAAATTGTTTTTGACATACTTCACTACATTTTCAACTTTCCCTTTGCTCTGGGGATCTGCTTTTCTACAAAAATGAAGCTGGAGCTCCTGTTCAAAAACATAGTCCTTAAATTCCTGAGTAAGCAAGAGTTCTCCCATTCGTTCCTCTACTAAAAACAACCGGTCCTGATCGTATACAACTTCTGAGGGAATGCCGCAGAAAAACCTGAAAGCCTCTTCATGTGCGTCAATAGCGGTACGGGTAGTAAAAGGATAATCGGAGAAGCGAACAAATTTCATTCTCGACCGGGAAAGCATCATCACAAAAAAATGAATACGCTTGCGGCTCTCTTCAGCACCGCGTAGAATATAATGACCAAAATCAGCCTGTGCCTGCTGTCCGTATGGAAGTTCCTCCACCACAAAATACTCCCGGCCCACTTCTTCCAGGGGAATATTATATTTCTGACGCAGGGCCATCACAAAGTTGTAAACCGTCTTAGGCGCAGTATGCAAAAAATCCGGATGATACTCCTTGAGCCAGTCATGCATTTGGGCAGCACTCACTGCCGGGTGTGCGATAAGTTTATCATGCACAAAAGACTCGTACGGCGAAAGTAATTTATCCCGGATATCTTTACCCTCCAGAAAAGCAGCATAGTCCGCTTCACTCATCCGGGAGTATCGCTTTACTGTCCTTCGGTCTATGGCCAGTGCTTTACCAATTGCAGTAAAGCTTAATTTTTCTCTTATTAGTCGTTGAACTTCATGATACATAATCCAGTCTCCTATCGTTTTTTTATCCATACTTTTCTGCCTGTTTTTATGGCAGCATAAAGCTGAACTTTTAATGATGGATCATGCATCCTTATTTACCGAAACTGTACATTCTTATTTACCAAAGTTGTACATTACTATTTACCAATTATCGTACATTGCTATTTACCGATTACACTTGATGTAATTAGTCTATTCTTTTGGAATAGCAAACATCTTAATGAGGAACAAGTCAATGAAAGCCGAGAGTTTTTCAATTTCGGTTGGGCTCCACTAATAAAGCTGTTTTTCAATACTCATGATTTCGACAAACCACATCAGTTTATACAAACAAGAGAGTACGATTATTCTTGGGCAGACTCTGTAATTCTACAATCTGGACGGTTGGCTTTTTGCCAACAATTATTAGACTATGAGAAAGGAAGTCTTCTTAAATTTATTCAGGTTAAGGAAACTGAATTTGAAATACAGTATCCAAGTGAAAGAATAGGACATGCATACTTTGAGAGAAAAAGTGTTGACTTTTATCGTGATGAAATTGTCGAAAGGATTATTAAGGATAAAAAGACAAAAAACACATTAACTGGGGATGAAATAAAAATAAAACTTCGAGAAATTATAACAAATCCTTACGGCAAATTTATTAGCTACAACACAACTGAAGAAATTGATGAATATTACAACGAAAAGGGACACCATCATGTTTTACGAATACAGGGCTATGAGGACTTCGATACAAAAGACAAGTTTGGTTCTATCGAGTATTGGAAATATGTTGACCTAATTGAAATCCTTTGCGGCGTTGCAATTATGCATACAGATGCTTGCATCGAACTCACAAAAATGAACCCACAAGTTGACATGCATAATATTCTTAGTTACATGTATTTTAAAGACAGTACTATCAAAATATATGCAAACTATCTTGGAGTAAGTGAATCAGAAATCGAGCAAATACTTTCTTGTGTAACCTTGCATAAAGACAATTTTATACATCACTTGGAAATTCCTGCACCAGCACCACCTATGTATTTTCAAGTTTCGGAAAACCAATTAATACGTTCAGTCGCAGGCTGCCTCGGAAATCCTTTTAGATTTTTAAATATTGAGTTAAAGAGAAAATATAAACGAGATTATGATATTGCGGTTAATAATCGAGAAAGTAGATTTAGAAAAGACCTCTTTTTATTCTTCCCTCATGAAAGGATTATTAAAATACCAAGAGAAATCAATATTTCTTTTAGGGGAATGCGAACTGATATAGATGCTGTAGCATTTGATTCAGAAACCAAAACATTGGGTTTGTTTCAATTAAAGTGGCAAGACCCTTTTGCCCACTCAATGAAAGAACGATACAGTAGAATATCTAACCTCTTTCCGAAAGCAAATGAATGGATTGAAAAGATGAAGTTTTGGCTTTCAAATACAGACAACAAAACAATTCTAAACTCACTACAAATTTCAAAAGTCCATTCAGAGGCTAGTGAGATTAATGAAATTTGTGTATTTATCATTGGAAGAAATGATGTACATTTTACAGGCATCGAGTTAGACAATAGAGTTGCTTGGGGTTCTTGGCATCAAATTATTGAATCACAAGCCAGAGTAGAAACTAAGTTCGACGACCCAATAAAAGAAATGTTTGTAAAACTAAAATCATTTATGCCTGACCATCGTGCAGACAGAGAAGAAATGCCAGGGCGGCAAGACTTTGATGTTGCAATTGGCAGTTACAAAGTATTTTATAAAAATAAGACAGAGAAGTCATGACACCTTCGAAAGCCCTGCCCATAACAAAAGGTTTGGCAAAATACGGGCGGACGAAAGTTATCTTCGGCATTTGTAATTCTATTGTGCAGTGGTTCGGGGCTTGACATTTACTATTTAGCTTTTTGTTGTTATCTTCAACAAAAGTTTTTCAATCAGCATTTGTTCCGGGCTTGACAAGCATCTATTCCCGTACTTCGCCAAGCCTCGAACGTAAGCGGTCATGCCGTTTGACTCCCTAAACCTTCAAGAGACTTTTGATAAGGACATCAACATTTAGTAAATTCGCTAGGTGAAAAAACAACAGGAATCAGGACTTGATTTTGAAATTGATAAGCTGACAAATTCAATTGAAAACACGCAGACGGGTGAAGTTTTTGATACCGAAATTGTGCGACTTACAAACAAAAACGCAAAAGAAATTAAAAGGGCTGATTGGCAATTTAATTGGAGTAAAGAACTTAAAGATAAGAGTAAGGAAGTCTATAAATTAACGACCGTAAATAATCCGACAATCATTCAAGGACTTTTAAGCATTGAAGATAAGCAAGACCATATGTTTATGCACCTAATTGAAAGCGCAAAGTTCAATAAAGGAAAAGACAAAGCTTACTTTGGTGTGCCTGGTAACTTGGTTGCTTATGCCTGTAAAGTTTCGGTTGACAAGGGCTATGAAGGTTTTCTTGCATTTGATGCAAAATCAGCGCTCATTAAACATTATCAGGATTCACTTTATGCGACACATTTCCGAGGATTAAGAATGTTCATTGAAACAAGTGCAGCACTAAGACTTATCTCACAATATTTTAAAAGTTAAATATATGGGACTTATAAAAGAACCGAAGAACGTAGATTTATCAACGAAGTCTGAGCCATGGACAAAGCAAGAACTTGCAGACTTCAGGAGAATCATGCAAGATATTAAAGCAAAAAATGCAAAGGGTAAAGAACGAGGTTTAAAAACTTCAAAAAAGAATAAGCAACCTGCATAATAGAAGCACGAACCGCTTACATGGGGTTTGCGGCTATGCTGGCTGACCTGCATGTCCCTATCTTTTGTAATGTTATCAGCTACAGTCCGGGCAGGACTTTCGTTGTTCAGCATTATGCATATCTTCATCTACAGTTTTTTAATTGGGCTGACATTCGGGCTGACGAATATAAATGCCCGCACAGCAGCAAGCCCCCGCCTTGGTGCAAGTATATAAGAAGTTTCGTTAGCGCAAGTTTTGTAGCACGGCATTGTGAGTAAGCCATACTTGTGCGTTATAGCAAAGAGATTTGTACTTTTAATTTATGAGTGGTAAATAGAAATTTCATGATAACGATTGTAAGTACGGAAGTGCAAGAGATTTCTGCTGAATGAAAGGATTAGTTGCTTTAAGTTGCAGTTAATGTTCGACGGCACAAGAAGGCCGGGCCACATTGCTAAGCCTCATTCTTGCGCCAGGGCCGGGGCGAGCACTCTAATAATTTGACCAAGTGATAAAATAATAAATGGCAGACAATATAGGCGAAGAACATTTAGAGAATCCAGCAAACACAAAGTCGGAAAATCTTCCGGACGGAAATATCCCTATTAAAGACACAGAGACTATTAACCCCTTACAAGAAACAGAAAATATGGAAGTACATCACCATCCCGCCCTTCATCATAAACCTAAAAAATGGAAAGAATATATTTTAGAATTCCTGATGATTTTTCTTGCGGTAACTATGGGTTTTATCGCTGAGAACATTAGAGAGCATTTTGCAGATAAAGAAAAAGAGAAACAAAGTATTGAAACTATTATAACCAGTATTGCAAGCGACACTGTGCAATTAAACACTATTATAGGTTCTAACAAACAATCTCTAAACTATCTTTATAAGTTCATAAAACTAAGGGGATCTAATTTATCTGACAATAATACAAAACGGGAGTTTTATGATGATGTTGCAAATGGCTCTTTTAATGATGCTTACTTCAGAAGCAATGATGCCGCTTTTCAGCAACTTCAAACATCGGGAACATTACGTTTGATTAATAAGCCTGGTATCCTTGACAGTTTATTTCAATACCAACATAACAGTACCTTAATTCTCAGGATAGAGGCTGACCATTACTATTTTAGCAAACTCGTTTGGGAAGGAATGTCAAAGTTAATAGATGTAACGTTTACAGTCAATTCTTTCAATTCTGAAAGCTTTAATTCTGAAGTATATGGAACTTATAAAGCACCTATAGACTCAGCGCTGGCTTTTGATTATGATAAATTAACCGTTAACAAAATATTTAACGATGCAAATGTTTTGACGCTTAATACAGAAGTATATATTGGCTCGCTAAATCAACAATTGGTGTATAGCAAACATTTAATTGAATTTCTTAAAAAAGAATACCATTTGGAATAGTTACTAAAAAGCACGAACGCACAACAAAAATATTGCTGCAAGTGTGGCTTGACAATCAAACTTCAGCAAAGTACACAATCAGCAGTTGTTCGGGCTTGACGTTAATAATTTTGCTTTTAGTTGTTATCTTCATCAAAAAATTTTCAATCAGCATTTGTACCGGGCTGGACATTCAATGAATATCACACCTGCAGCAATACTGGTTCGTTGTAGGCTACTTTTTCACGGATATCTAAAACTATGAGCATGACCAGATTGATTAGACATATTTTATTTTTACTTTCTCTACTTATTTCAAGTTGCGTTTTTGCACAATCAGACAGTATTATATTAAAAGATATTACATGGGACAAAACCTCGCCTGCTGGCTCAACAGAGTTGTTTATTCCGTCTAATAATGTTCTTTTGGCTGGACTTATTTATAGACCCAATGGAACTGAAAAGCATCCCACGTTATTGCTTTTACATGGTTATCCCGGCAATGAACGCAATCTTGACATTGCTCAAGTAGTAAGAGCGCATGGATGGAATGTAATTTATTTTGATTACAGAGGTTCATGGGGAAGCCAGGGGAAGTTTACTTTTAAAAATTGTGTAGAGGATGTAATTAACGTTGTAGCATTTTGTGACAAGTATCAAGACTCATTAAAAATTGACACTTCAAATATTGTGCTTTTTGGACACAGCATGGGCGGATGGGTAGCTTTAAAAGCAATTCAACAATTGCCCACTGTAAAGAAGGCTTTTATTCTGTCAGCGTGGGATATATTTAATCAATACAAAAGGCAGCTTACGGGAACTGAGCTAAATGCTCTTAATATGAAAGCTGATACACTCGGTGAATATTTTGTTTTAAACGGATCCCTAAATGATAGATTTAAACCTGTATTAGAAAGAGACGAATATTTTAATTTGGAAAAGAATATAAGCCCTTTAAAAGAAAAACAAATTATCATGCTTGACGAGCATGATAGAAATAAAAAAATTGCTGAAGCTATTAGAAATCTAAATCCTATATACTTCGAATATGATGTTTGGCAAACTGACCATTCCTTTACTAATAAAAGAGTTGCATTAATAAATAAGGTACTTACGTTTCTTGACAAATAAAGCAGCGTACAACAGTGAGCTTGCTTCTATGCTGGCTGACCTGCATGTTCTCATCTTTTGTAATGCTATTAGCTATAGTCCGGGCAGGACTTTCATTGTTCAGCTTTAGTACATATCTTCGGCTATAGTTTTTCAATTGGGCTAACGTTCGGGCTGAAGAATATAAATTGCCAGCACAGCAGCAAGCCCTGACGTTATGGGCAATTTTTAACTCACCAAACTTCATACAATGCAAAGACGAAAATTCCTTAAAAGCACCACCGCTTTAATGGGGACGCTTCCCTTTATTCATATTAATCAATTCAATATCTTCAATAAAACTTTTTTTATGGATGACAATATCGTAAAAATGAACATTGGAAAAATTAATTGTACCATAATCCGGGACTTTATGTTTAAATACATGGTAAAGGATTTTTTTATCAATGCAAGTGATGAAGAATTAAATCAATCCTTGAATAAGTATCACATAATTGCTGGTAATATTCCTTCTCCCTTTATTGCATTATTGCTTCAACATGATAATAAAAAAATACTCATTGATACAGGTGTAGGTTTTTTGGAAAAGCCGCTAATTTTTAGAGGTAATTCGTATGTGTTCGAGGGAAGGTTACAGCAGTTGTTGCTGCAGGAAAATATAAAAAAGGAAGACATTACTGACGTGGTCATTACTCATTTTCACCCCGACCATGTCGGCGGTATATTTTCTGAAGAAGGAAAGTTGATTTTTCCAAATGCGCAGTTTCATATTCATGAAGACGAATGGAGTTACTGGCACTCATCACAGTCAGACAACCAGCCAGAGCTGTTCAAATATTTCATTGAAAAAAATATTTCGCCCCTGAAAAGCCATAATCTAAATTTAGTAAAAGGAGATTTCGTAGACATACTACCGGGAATAACAGCAGTGAAAGCCGATGGGCATACACCAGGACAAATGGCATTAGTCATTCATTCTGAAAAGGAACATTTATTATACATTTCAGATGCCTTTCTCCACCCTCTTCATATAGAGAAATTAGACTGGCAAACCAATTATGACCTGGATTATGCAAAAGCAAAACAATCCAGGGTTAAACTTCTCGAATTGGCCTATAAAGACAACATGTTTGTAAATGCATTTCATTTTGACTTTCCCGGCTTAGGGCGCATAGATAAATTTGAAAACAATTGGGTTTGGAATTACTCGAAAAAGTAAAACATGCCCATAACATGAGGCGGTTTGGCAATATGCCGGGGCAACGAATATATTCTCAACTTTTTGTTCGCTAATCGGCTTCAGTTCCAGCCGACGAATAACGCCGGGCAATAGAATAAACAATGAACTTTTAGTTATAAATTTAGCTTCGCTTACGGGCTGACGATTTTCAAATACCGCCACATCGCCAAGGCCGTGTCCGTTAGCGGTCATTGTAGAACATTACAGATTGACAAACAAAATATGACGAAAATCAAATTTTCTATAACGTTCTTGTATCGTGAATTAATTTAAGCATATTAGAGATGTAAATAACTTTAATTAACCGAAAGCCTTTCTTTAGTTTTGATTATCGTAACAAATTTTAACTGCAAAACCTTATGCGTATAATTTTCATTCACGGCTTAGGCGAAAACGAAAGTATTTTTAAAAACATAGCTCCTGCCATTGGTAATGAGCAGGTGTTCTTGAATGTCTGGGATATTTTGGGTAATGAAAAGCATGAAGGTCTGAATGTATTCAATTTCTCAAAAAAAATAGCGGAGCAATATGATATCAACAGCAATGATTGGGTAATTGGTCATTCAATGGGCGGCTGGATTGCTTACTATCTTAAGTATCACACTGGTTGCCGGATTATTCAAATTGCTTCCGCTACAAACATTATGGACAGATTCATTACGCCAATCCGTTCAGGCAAGATTGCTTACTGGCTTGCCAGGAAAAGTCTTGTTTTTAATAATCTTCAAAAATGGTTCGAGGTAAGAAAATACAAAGGCATGCCATCTCAGCAAATTTTTGCTGAAACGTTTACCAGCCTCGTCAAAGGCAATAAAGAATGCGTTGTCAGTCAGTTAAAAATTATTTATGAACCAGTTCCAGCTATTGATGCGGAACCGGATTTACGCCTGCATTCCCTTAATGATGCGCTCTTGAGACCTCCTAAAGAACCTTTTTACGAAATTCCCGGTGACCATTTTGCACTCTTTACACACCCTGAAGAAGTAATTAAGCCAATTTTGGAGAGATTAAAGAACATCTAAATGCTTATCCCCTTAAAAGTCCTTTTATAGTTCTCATTTCAATGGGGGCTATATTGAGAACTTAATGTTTCTATTCTCGATGTATGGAGCGAAGCAGTGACAAATGACGGATTAATTAACCTTGACAACAGAGTTATTTCGTGCAGACAAACAACGAACCGCTAACAAAAATATTCGCAAAAGGCAGGGCAGGACAATATAACATCAGCTAAGTACAAGCATCAACAGAGGTTCGGACCCGCGTTCAATTTTCAGCTTTAGTTCATAACTTCAACAATATATTTTCAATTGGGCATTTGTACCGGGCTCGACAAGTAATGATTCCCTGCCTTCGCAAATACTCAACGTTGGCAGAAACCCAACCCCAGGTTGGCGCAGATATGCAGCATGGCTTTGTGCGGCTGGGTATCTGTGCTATTGGAAGTACTTTAAACAATTAAAGTGTCAAGCTTTATAATTTTTACAAGTCCTTTTCCACCATAATAATCTATTGCATAGCGGTATGTCCATTCTTCAGCTTTTGTAACAAACCCGGCTTCCACAGGACGTGCCCATAGGCAAGTCAATCCAGTTTGTAACCGCGAAGATTTTAAAAGTTTATTTATTAAAATAAAACTGATTTCTGAAAATTATCTACTTATCCAATTGTTTTGTATTTTACGTGTACCCACCTCTTTAGCCCATTCCTTCTATTTTTCATTTTTAATATAATAATTATGTCAGCAATTCAAGAATCGCCTGCAACCACTGATACCGAAACAAGAACACCAAATAAAGCCTATGCAGCAATGGAAGCTGCTACAGATCTTGTGCCGTGGGATTTTACCCGCCGTAAGCCAAGGCCGCATGATGTACAAATAGAAATTTTGTATTGCGGTGTATGCCATACCGACATTCATTTTATACGTAATGATTTTGGCATGTCTAGCTATCCGCTTGTGCCCGGTCATGAGATAGTGGGAAAAGTAATAGCGGTGGGTAACCATGTAACGAAATTTAAAAACGGTGATACTGTTGGTGTAGGTTGCCTTGTTGATTCATGCCGCGAATGTGATAACTGTAAAGATGATCTTGAGCAATATTGCCTGAACGGTGCTACCTATACGTATGGAGTTCCCGACAGACAGGGTGATGGCATTACTTATGGCGGCTATTCAAACCAAATTGTTTGTGACGAAAACTTTGTGTTGAAAGTATCTGATAGCCTGCCATTGCAAAATGTAGCTCCGTTGCTATGTGCCGGTATAACAACCTATTCTCCATTAAAATTCTGGAAAGTTAAAGCAGGGCATAAAGTAGCTATACTCGGTCTCGGCGGACTTGGGCATATGGGAGTAAAATTTGCAGTAGCTTTTGGAGCCGAGGTAACGGTGCTGAGTACTTCACCTTCAAAAGAAGCTGATGCTAAAAGATTGGGGGCACACAATTTCGTACTTACGACCAACGAAGAAGCAGTGAAAAATGTGCAGGGGAAATTTGACTTCATTCTTGACACAGTTTCTGCAGACCATGATTATAATTTTTACCTTACTATGCTCAAAACAAGAGGAACAATAGTATGTGTGGGGCTGCCTGCTGCTCCTGCCGTGTTACCGGCTTTCAATATCGTGTTCCAAGGCAGAAATTTTGTAGGTTCATTAATAGGTGGCCTTGCAGAAACCCAGGAAATGCTCGATTATTGCGCTGCCAATGATATTACTGCAGATGTGGAACTGATTGACATAAAAGATATCAATAAGGCATACATACGGATGGAGAAAAGTGATGTGAAGTATAGGTTTGTTATTGATATGGCAACGATTTAGCAATACTGTTGGTGTGGGTTTTTTAGTTAAATTTTATTACGAATAAATAGAAACCGTTCTCTTGATTGGGAACGGTTTTTTTTGATTATTTCTGCATTTGTTGTTCTTTCCTTCTGAAAAGGCGAGCGCTGCAGTTTGCACACTATCCATAGCAGACCCCCCGGCTGGGCTTAGTAACTTTCAAAAATAAGAATCCGTATTTCGCTATTTGCACAACATTAAATAATTAAAGAGCCGCTGTCCTTAGTTTGCAACTAAGGACATTTACTGCTTTTAAGAGTGGAATTTTTCTTGTAGTGCTTGATGTTTATGAGTCCTTAGTTGCAAACTAAGGACAGCACATCGCATGACTTTGATGTTACTGCGGGTAGCCGGGGTCAACATTATTTAGAGGCACAGATACGCCAACGCACCTTTTTCCTTACTGCATATCTGCGCCAATGCGGATATCAACTTTTGTTCTTAAATTCAACTTTATATTTCAATGAGCAGAGGTTATGGGCAGACTGAATACTAATTCCCAACCAGCGTAAAGCCCTGCTCGTTAGCTGTAATTAACAAATATGCAAATAGTAATAATTAAAGAAATGGGTACAAGACTATTTTTACAAAGCACAACAAAGGGTTCATTTATCGGTACAATAATTGGTTTAATATGGTTCTCTTATGGTGTGTTTTTAATTCCCGGACCTTACAAATACATTCTATTAATTTTCGGTTTGCTTTTTACATTTTTTCTTTTAAGAAAAGTTGGAAAAAAAGAAAACGAAATGCTAAATGTAACCAGACTTCAAACTAACCCGTACAAAAAAAAGACGATATTTTTTGTTTTAAATACGATTACCGAAATTATATTTTTAAACATTATTTATTATTATCTGATTAAAACTGGCCAGAAAAAACTTCTAATTCCTGCAATATCAATAATAGTAGGATTGCACTTTATACCAATGGCTATATTTTTAAGAATTAAGCAATTTTATATATCTAGTACCATTATGATTATTTCAGGAATAATATTTATAAGCCTATCAAATAACCTTAAGGAGAATGCTATTAATATTTTGCAATCAATTTTAAATGCTTTAGCCCTATGGCTTACAGTAGCGGCATCGTTGAAAAATATTTCAAAAACCAATTTTCATATTGACAAGCGAAGAGATAAAATTTACAGCTGAAATCTCCACGCTGGCATAGATATGCAGCATGGCTTTGTGCGGCAGGGTATCTGTGCTATTGGAAGTACTTTAAACAATTAAAGTGTCAAGCTTTATAATTTTTAAAAGCCCTTTCTCACCATAATGATCTATTGCACTGCTGTATTTCCATTCTTCAGCTTTTGTTACAAACCCGGCTTCCACATGACCTGCCGGTAGGCAAGTCAATCCAGTTTGTAACCGCGAAGCTTACAAAATATAGTTTATAATTATCGGCAAATTTATATTTCGTGCTCATTCGTAAATTTAAGAAATGGCTTTATAAGAGGTCAACATTGTTTAATGGCACAGATACGCCAACGCCTCTTTTTCCTTGCTGCATATCTGCGCCAGTGCGGGGCCAGGACGGGAAGTTACAGGTTTTGAGATTTAAAAGATGCAAAAGTGAACACCGGAAATTAAAACTACAAATCTCTTTATTACAACGCAAAAGTATAGCTCACGCACAAAGCCGGGCTACAAAACTTGCGCTAACAAAACTTTTTATATACTTGCACCAAAGTGGGGGGCACATGAAACTAATTTCTATACATCACCATGAAACCGGTTATTTAAAAACCCAAATTCATCCACACCAGTTTCATAAAATCTTGCAGATGAAGAATAATAATCCAAATAATCTTTGGCAAGATTCCACTTACCACTAACAGGATTGCGCAGGCAACATAATATTTGCTACTTGCCGGGATGGAGCCATGCCCGCTTATTATTAGAAAAGTACTTTTTTTTAAAATTAAATTGATGGATACCCAATTTATTATTATCAGCATATTTATATTTCGTACTCGTTCGTAAATGTAAGAAATGGCTTTATAAGAGGTCAACATTATTTGGAGTCACAGATACGCCAACGCCACTTTGTCTTTGCTGCATTTCTGGGCCAGTGCGGGGGGCACTAGCCTTTTAAAAAAATCGCGCCTAAACTTGTAATTATGCTAAATCTATTGTCTGGCCGGCATCTCAGTAATTCGCGGATATGTTTTGGGGAAACTCCAGTTAAGGTTATACTAACTGTTAATTGCAGAAACTCAAAATAATCCATGATCCCAAGCCAGTTTTGAAATAGAATTTCTATCGATGGTTTTTAAATCGTTTAAAACTGATCCCAACTCTTTATATCGTTCTGACTTATAAAAATTATTGGGATCACCATTTTTAAGCCTAATTATTTCATTATTAACTGATTTTAGAATAGCTATTTCAAATTTTACAGATTCTATCGAATAAATCCAAGTAACATAATTTAACATGTTTGTAAAATTTGAATTAATACTAAGATCGACATTTATCCATTCATTTTGAGCAAAAGAAATTACTTTATTACGATGGTTCTCTAAAATTGTCAGATTTCCCAAGTTTATTAATTCCAGATTTTTTAATTTTTGAATTTCTGTAGAAACTACTTTTACAGCATAATCATATTGTGCTTGACGTGTTGCTAAAGTACTTTCAAGGCCTTCGTTTATATAAGGACGATAGGGAATGTAATTTTTGTTTATAAAGTTATAGTTGTTAATATTTAAAATAACGTTCATTTGGTTTTGACTCAAATACGATTGACAATGGACATGAGGAATTATTTTTATCAGTAAAACAAAAGTTATCAAAAAAACTTTTTGCATTTTCTAAATTTCTATAAAATGAAAATAAAAAATCTAAATTAAATAATTCTATTTAAATTTTGCCGGAATATTTAATCGGAAAACAAGGTCAAAATAATAAAAATCCTTTCCAAAAAGCGAATGCTTTGCCACGCCCCGTTATTCTATTAGTCTCAATTATTCAATTTTTAATTTTTGGACGATCCTGATGCCTATTAAAAACAGAAAATACCACAACCGTGTTTTTTATAATTTCATAAATTACCTGGAAAGGAAAATGCCTCACTTTTATATCTCAGATTGATTTTTTACTATCGATAAAACTATAGAATTGAGTATGTTCAGAAATTTCCGAATATCTTTTTCGTAGTTCTGATAAAAACCCTTCTAAGCCTTCGTTGGTCTTTCATTTACCCAAATAGAATGTTTACAAAACTAAAAAGAAACCGCCGATGTTGGTGTTTGTGCTGATGGCTTTAGTAGCCTGGCAATCACCAACATCAGTTTTGTCCATAAATCTATGCTTAAAGGATTACGTTCCCAAAATTGATAAGATCTGTCTTTAGTCTTTTTTTATAGTTTGTGATACGTACTTTAAAAAATTTCTCTGAAAGACGGAAACCTCATCAGCTTATTATTTGAAAAGGACTTTTTTTTTAAATTAAATTGATGGATACCCAATTTATTATTATCAGCATATTTATATTTCCTACTCGTTCGTAAATGTAAGAATGGCTTTATAAGAGTTCCACCATTACTTAATGGCACAGATATGCCAACGCCTCTTTGTCTTTGCTGCATATCTGCGCTAGGACGGGAAGCAGAGCAAGTAACACTCTTTTACAAAGGTTGGCAGTCGTAGCGTGGGTTTGCGTCTTTGTAAATGTGTGGTGCTTTTGGCGAGTCCATTAGTCTCAAAACTTGATATATCTTTCGTTATAGAAATATTGTTTATTTTGCTCACTATGATTTTTACTGATGAGCTTATTAACGAATTGGTCAACTGTCCAAAAAAGGTAGTTGATGCTCCTAAAGACTCAGGTGTAGGTCGTGGCAGTCGTAAAATAAAATTCTTTCTGGAGTCTGTTGATGGTGAACACTCGTTTAGTGGCTTTATTTCTAAAAATATAACCTTTCAAGAAAATTTTTCAATCGGGTTGGTGTTTAATCCAAAAGAAGAAAAGGGTAAAATTGTTTTGTTAAGAGTTAACGGTCCACACGGACAAAACGAAAATGCTCCGCACCATGATGGTCCACATGTACACTTGTCCACTGCGGAGAGAATTAATGCGGGATTAAAAGCCGAAGGTGTAATAGAAACTGATGTACCTTATTCAACTGTAGAGGATGCAATACAGCATTATATAAAAAGGATAAATATAATACCATCAGATAGGCAAAAGTATTTCCCGACCCCTAATAACCAAATTGATATTAACTTTGAAATAGGCGAAATTTAATAATGGAACAAATAGTTAACTATATAAAACAGGACTTCAACGGGCGGGTTTCTATAAAGCAAAAACGTCCAGGCATATATCAATTATTGTTGCCAATTTACCATGAGGATGGTGATATGATAGATTTGTTTATTATACCCACTGGTGATAATAAATTCTCACTTTGCGACTACGGACTAACATTACAAAGGCTTTCATATTCATATGATATTGATACAGAAAACAAAGAGTCAATACTTCAAAAAATTATATCTGAGAATAGTCTTACCGAACAAGAGGGTAATATCTGCTTAGAAACTAAGCCAGAAACTTTGTACACAGATATAATGCACATTACGCAAGCCTATGCAAAGATTGGTAGTATGCGGTATTTTAAAAGAGAGGTTATTGAAAACTTGTTTTTTGAAATGTTAGATGAATATATTTTTAGCGACCTTAAAGATTTTAGTCCTCAAAAAAAGGTTATGCCAATACCTGAGCGAGACGATATTGAGGCCGATTATTCCTTTCAACCAAATGGTACACCTGTCTATTTATTTGGTGTTAAGGATGTGTCTAAGGCAAGGCTTGCAACGTTAAGCTATCAAGCCTATTTGTTAGGTAACATAAAGTATCACGGATGGGTCGTAACCGAAAATTTTGAAGCATTACCACGGAAAGACAAACTAAGGCTTACAAATGTCTGTGATAAGCAATTCACTTCTTTGGATGAATTTAAAATGAAGGCAAGGTCATTCTTAGAAAAAGAAAGATGATAGCATGTGTGTCTTGGGAAGCGTCTGCAAAATTTTTAGCTCTTTTGTGTAAAGGGTCTGTGTACAGCGAAAATGCTAAAATGTGTCAAGGCAAAAGAAGCAGAGTAATATTAAAACAAATTTGAAAAACTACTGTTGAGAATTTAGGTGTCAGACCGGGTATGTACAAGTGAAGGTAGGGTGACGTATTACGTCTGTATTTCCGAAAGTACGAACTATCTCCACTCTTTTACGAAAAAAATATCACTACTAATTTCAATGGTGTAAGCCGTTTTCCCGCATTACATATTGCATTTAATTGTATTACGCAAATACAACTCAATTTATAGAATGAATTTCTCAATATCTTCCAAAAGACTGATGATATTTACCATTTCTTTATTGGTAATAGGCAAGTACCCGAGAGTGGTTTTTATGTTGCTATGCCCAGATATTTTTGAATAAAATTAATTCGATCTTAATGATAACACAAAATCATTAACTACTTATATTCATAAACAATATATCCCCATTGCTCAATGCTAAAAACGTGCGTGGCGTTTACTTTTTCCTTCACGCCTATAAATATATTCAGGGGATTTCCAAAGATCGATTTATCGTCTATGGTAAACCGTTGGGGTTGGTCAGACAGATTCAAAATCACGCCGATTTTATGACCTGCTTTTTCCCTTACGTAAGCAAAGATGGCCATGTCATTTCCTGTTGCTATTTTTTTATAAGATGCATCAGCAGCTAATGCAGGATTTTTTTTACGGAGGTGAAGTAGCGTGCTGTAAAAAGAAGCCATTTTATATTGATTCCAAACTATCGGATCTTTTACAAAAAATTTTATTCTTCTTTTGTTGGGTATTTCCTGCCCGCTATAAATTAAGGGAATACTCTGATACATTGTTTGTGTGAAAACTGCCAGTGGTTTGTACATATCGCCATATCTTTCAAACTCAGTTCCTTCCCAGCTATTCCAATCATGATTGGTCGTAAAATAAAGCCGGTAAGCATTTTCAGGGTAAATGGCAATGTCATGATTTATTACTGAATCAACTTGTGGCAAAGTTATTTTTCCTGCATGATAATGTACAAAAGCCTCCATAACACTCCATCCATAAGTTTCATCAAAACCAGCCGCATGCAGTTCGGGATTTTCTGCTTCGGCAAGCATAAAAACATGCTTCATTTTTTTTAGTGAATCGATACATTGCTTCCAAAAATCCAGCGAAGGGCCCGTGGCAACATCACAGCGAAAACCATCAATGTCGCTTTGTTTTATCCACCATTTCATGGCGTCAATCATACTGTCCCGCAACTCAGCATTTTCATAGTTGAGTGTACGCGTGTCCGACCAGTCGTCTCTAAATGTAAAATTTCCAGCACTGTCTTTTTTATAAAAATCCGGGTGATCTTTTATCCAATGATTATCCGGAGAACTGTGATTAGGTACCCAATCAGTAATTACTTTAAAGCCCATGCTATGAGCCAACTTTACAAGATGTTTCCAATCAGTCATGGTTCCAAATTCAGGGTTTACCGCTTTATAATCACGCACGGCATAATAACTGCCGAGTTCTTTTTCACTGGCTTTCCTGCCTTCAATGCCAATGGGCGTTATAGGCATGAACCATAAAATATCAACACCCATTTTTTTTAAACGAGGCAAACTTTTTTCAAAATCCTTCATGGAGGAGGAAGCTGTATATTGCCGCAGGTTCACTTCATAAATATTACTTTGTTCACTCCACGATGGATGTACACTTTCGCCTGCATTTAAAGTGGTTTTTTGAGCATAAGAATTTGAAGGATTACCTGCAATAAAAATCGTAGTGATGAAGAAATAAGTAAAAATAAAACAAGGGAATTTTTTCATGCATCCTAAGTTTGAATGGGGATTAAATAATAAAAATTTGCTCTAAATGTACTCAATTTATATAAAGAATAGTTCCTAATTTATTCGGGCTAATTTTGACTATTAATCTAAAATTAATGACGGACAAAAAATCAATGTATTATAACGATTACCTGCAACTTGATGAAATTCTTAATGCCCAACATCCTGAAAGTTTTAAAGAAGGAAATGAACCTGCGCATGACGAAATGCTTTTCATAATTATACAC
Organism: Chitinophagales bacterium; assembly: GCA_038245055.1. GTDB lineage: Bacteria > Bacteroidota > Bacteroidia > Chitinophagales > Chitinophagaceae > Ginsengibacter. The sequence continues at coordinate 19,205 of JBBRSV010000005.1, forward strand.
CAGGCTTATGAGTTGTGGTTTAAACAAATTTTATTTGAGCTGAATTTTATCATGAACGTTTTTAAGAAAGCGAATATTGATGATAATTCCGAAGATCTGAATCTTGTGCGGCACCGGCTTAACCGCATTATAAAAATATTGGCACTCTTAACGCAACAGATAACGCTGCTTGATACGATGACGCCGCTGGATTTTCTTGAGTTTAGAAATTTACTTATTCCCGCCTCTGGTTTTCAAAGTGTACAATTCAGGTTGATAGAGGCAAGACTTGGCTTACAAATGGACAACCGGTATAATAAGGATTATTATAAACGAACCAATGAAGGCGGATTTGATCGCACTGATTTTAATAAGATCAATGATACCGAAAGCGCGACCAGCCTTTTATCATTGATAGATGGCTGGCTTGCCCGTATGCCGTTCTTCGAAAATGAGCTATGGAAAAATTATGAAAATAAATTTCCTGTTGAAAATAACCTGCATCCTTTTTGGAGCGATTACCGGCATATTTATAAAAGTAGTCTGAACGAAAAAGAAGCGAATAAAATAAATGATTTTGATTTTATTTTTATCAAGAAGAGTAACGATGCGCAGGATGATTCTTCAATTGTAAAGCCATTACTTTCCACCGAAGCAATGCGCGCGGCGCTGTTCATTATGTTGTACCGCGATTTTCCGGTATTTCAAACATCCTATCAAATATTAGATGGATTAGTAGAAACTGATCACCAGATGGCGAACTGGCGACACAAACACCTTGATATGGTGCGTCGCATGATTGGGATGCGCATGGGAACGGGTAATACAAGCGGGCGTGGCTACTTACAGGGAGCGCTCGATCAACATTATATTTTTAGAGATATTGCCGGGCTTTCAACCTTTTTGATTGAAAGGAGAAAAATACCGAAACTTCCTGGAGAACTGATTCGAAAATTAAGTTATAATTAGACGGACACTTAGTCCATTTCCTCTTTTATTTCATCGGAAATAAGCACCAGTACTTTATCAATGCGTTGACCGTCCATATCTATTATTTCAAAAGTGAATCCCCGCCATTCGAAGCTATCGCCAGTTCCGGGAATTCGCTTCAGCTCATGTAGGATAAACCCGGCAAGTGTGTCAAATTCATTCTCTCCCTCATTAATCCAAATTGTTTTATCAAAGCGCGTGAGAAAATCATAGAACTGAATTTGTGCGTCGATAATAAACGAGCCATCTTTTCTTTCAACAATAGCATATTCATCGTCCTCTTCTTCAGGCATTTCACCCACAATTGCTTTTAGGATATCCCTAACCGTTATCATTCCCTGCATACTTCCATATTCATCCACAATAAAAGCATAATGCAGTTTGGTAACCTTTATCTTTTCAAGCACCTGGTAGGCCGAATTATTTTCAGGTACAAATAATGCTTTTCTTACAAGGTTTAAAAGTGGCTCATCAGGCTGCAGGTACATATCTTTTACATAAACTACTCCTACAATATCATCTATGGTATCTTTACAAAGTGGGTAAACAGAATGTTGAAATTCTTTTATTTTTTCCTTTACTGATGAAAGTTCTTCTGCAACATTAAACCACACAATGTCGGTGCGGTGCGTCATCAAGGAAGTTATGTTTCGGTCGCCCAGGTGAAAAACCCTTTCTATAATATCTTTTTCTTCTTCTTCAATCGCACCAAGTTCACTTCCTTCGTTTATCATTGCTTTAATTTCATCTTCAGTAACCTGGTTGTCTTTGTGAGGCTGGATGTTTAATAATTTAAAGATGCCGGTATTTAAAGAACTCAACAGCCATACAAGAGGATAGGAAATGCTGCTTAAGATTTTGATAGGTCTTGCAACTCTTTTTGCAATTTTTTCAGGTCTCATTATCGCGATTCTTTTTGGCACCAATTCTCCAAAAAGTATCGAAAGAAAAGTCACCAATATTACAATGATTACGGTTGCAATGGTGGTTGCATATTCCTTTAAGTAATCGATTTTTTCTATATAAGGACTCAAATAAATTTCAAATTTCTGCCCGGAATAAACACCCGTCAAAATGGAAATGAGCGTGATATAAATTTGGGTAGTGGATAAAAATATATCAGGATTATCTTTAAGTTCTAACGCGGTTTTGGATCTTATGTCTCCCTTTGCAGCACTGGTTTCCAGCCTGTTTTTCTTAGCTGAAACCAACGCCATCTCACTCATAACAAATAATGCATTAATGAGAATTAATAAAAATAAAATTACCAGTTCAATCATAATAAAGTTTTCATTGCAGGCTTTCTAACCCAATATATTTGTTAAATGCTTTTGCAGGAATGTATCCAATAATTAAACCAACAATAGCCCCGCAAAATACATCCAGCGGAAAGTGAACTCCTACATACACCTGCGCATAAGAAATAAAAAACGCCCACAAAAATAAGACCGCCCATTTAGGGCTAACCGTTTTTTTAAATGTAGTAAATATAAACATAGCTGCTGCAAAATGATTAACCGCATGAGAAGATGTAAAGCTTGAGCTTACCGGGCAATAGCTTACGAGAAATCTAACGGTATCTGCAATGGCCGGTTCCCGGCAGGGGCGCAAGCGGTCAAAATAATTTTTTATTAATCTGCTGCTTACGGTATCACTTATTATTACATTCAATAAAAAAAATAATACCCAATACCAGCCTTTTAATTTGAAATTAATTGTTGTAAATAAAATCAGGAAAAAATAAAATGGAATCCACAGGTAAGACTCACGGATGAATGGAATACTCCAATCAAAAAAAGAGTTGTGCCATTGTCCGTTCAATTTCGAAAATAAAAAATAATCCAGTTGTTTTATCCTTTCCGGAATGTACATTCCTAAAGGGATTTCCAATATTTTCATCGGTGGCAAAAATAACCATTGCATAAAATAAGTCACTAAATATTTACTTTTGCATTTCGCTTGGCTATTTCAAAAGCTTATCATTAATTGTCAATTCAAATATCTTCATGAAGATTGCTACTTTCCCCCGATTGGTTAAATGGATGTTTTTATCAGCGCTCGCATTTTTAATTTTTATGACATTAATGCGGTTTGTATTTTTTTTTCATTTCAGGCCGTCGCAATACACGTTTCCCAACAGTTTCAAAGCCTTTTTATTAGGCCTAAATTTTGACGGGAGAATTGTTTGTGGTATTGTGCTTTTTCCTTTTCTTATCGGTAATCTTCATTTGACTTACAATGTCAAAGGACGTTTTTCAACCGGAAGCATCGTGCAATTATTCATTACGGTTTTGGTGATGGTGCTGCTGAATATTTTTATGAAAAAAGGCCATGCACCTGTTTCTGCGCTAATAATTATTGATGTTTTATTTGCCGGAATAATACTGTGGTTAATTGGTACAAAAAATTGCGATCCATTTGAAAATGCGATATCCAGGAAAATTTTTAAAGCATATTTTTTTATTGTAACGATTATCCTTGTAATACTTTATGGTGTTGATTTTGAACATTATGATTACCTGCACCAACGCGTAAATGCTAGTGTTCTCAACTATCTCGGCGATGCAAAAATTTCTATGAACATGGTTTGGGAAACCTACCCGCTTTTTAAATTGATCATTCTTTTTATCATATTCGTTTCATTATTATTTGGCCTGATCATTTGGTGGTTTAGAAAAATCAGGCCAACGGACTATTATAGAAAAAGTTCCAAATTTATCATTGGCGTAGTTTTTACCATCTTGCTCGGAATAGGAATTTTCGGAAGGTTGAATCAATATCCGTTGCGCTGGAGTGATGCTTTTTCTTTCGATGATGATTTCAAAGCGAATCTCGCCTTAAATCCTGTTCAAAGTTTTTTGAGCACGCTTCAATTCAGAAATTCTACTTATGATAAAAAAGAAGTGGAAGCCTATTACCCGCTGATGGCAAGATATCTGGATGTAAAAAATCCTGACAGCACTTCATTAAATTATAAAAGAACTGTTAGTCCTGCTCCGCTACCTAAAACACCTAACGTTGTAATTGTTATCTGCGAAAGTTTTAGTGCATACAAGAGTAGCATGTGGGGAAACCCGTTGAACACAACTCCTTATTTTAATGAGTTGTGCAAGCAAGGTATTTTTTTCGACCGCTGCTTTACTCCGAGCTATGGCACAGCAAGGGGCGTGTGGGCGGTGATTACAGGAATACCTGATGTAGAATATCCGAATACAGCAAGCCGAAATCCTTCAGCGGTTGATCAACATACCATTATCAATAATTATGATGGCTATGAAAAATTTTATTTTATCGGCGGAAGTTTAAGCTGGGCCAATATTCGCGGATTTCTTACCAATAATGTTACCGGCCTTCGTATGTATGAGCAAGACGATTATAAAGCGAAAACGATAGATGTTTGGGGTATTAGCGATAAGCAACTTTTTCTTGCGGCTAATAATGTTTTAAAACAACAAACACATCCTTTCGTGGCCGTGATACAAACAGCGGATAACCATAGGCCTTATACAATTCCCGAGGAAGATAAGGCGACATTTCAATTAAAAAAATACCCTATTGATTCTTTGAAAAAATTTGGATTTCAAAGCAATGAAGAATTAAATGCATTTCGATTTACTGACTTTACCTATCAAACATTTATTGAAACCGCTAAAAAAGAAAAATATTTTAATAATACCATTTTTGTTTTTGTAGGCGATCATGGCATCAATGGAGATTCCGGCGATATGTTCCCAAAAGCATGGTCGATTGATGGCTTGACAACTCAACATGTTCCTTTGCTTTTTTATGCACCGGGTTTGCTTACTCCCGAACGCATCGACAGAACTTGTTCTCAATTGGATCTATTGCCTTCTGTATCTGCACTGGCACATGTTCCTTATATGAATACTACGCTTGGTAAAAATTTATTTGATACCATCCCGATCAAGTCGGTCCGGTTTAAAAATGCGGCATTTTTATTTGAGCCTAATTTAAAACAAATAGGTATTGTATCTGACGAATATTGTTATGTTCACAACTTGTTGAGTGGACGGGAAGATTTCAGATCAAGCCGAAATAACGAACCACTGCCGCAAACTGCCGCTGTTGAAGAAGATAGAAAAGCGATAAAAGAATTGGCGCAGGCATACTACGAAACCGCGCGCTATATGATGTTGAATAATTTAAAAAGAAATGCTAAATAAAAATGAACGATTGATCCAGGCAATATCTTTATTTTTTTTTAAATGATCATAAAGGCAACATCCCGAAAATCGATTCCATTGACTATCCAGTGGCTGGTAATGTTATGGACTATCTATGTAATTATTTTTACAATATTCCGACTCGTCACTGTCTTTTTATTTAGGCCTGCATACATCCCGTTTTCATCATTATTTCCTTCTTTCTGGTTGGGCTTTCGCTTCGATGCTAAATGGATTTCAATGATTCTTTTACCCATTGCCATCTTATCAATGTACACCAGGTTCTCGCCTTTTTTCTCGGAGAGAAATAAAAGATTTTGGTCTTATTATCTCGCAGTTACCACGTTCATTGTTTTATTTTTTTTCGGTGCAGACTTTGGCAATTTTAGCTATAACCATACCCGCATCAACGCCAGCGCGCTAAACTTTGCAGAAGATCCATTGATCTCCGTAAGAATGTTGTGGCAAAGCTATCCCATGGTTTGGATTTTAATGGCGCTCGCAATCACCGTTTTTTTAATGGTTACTATTTTTAAAAAAACACATGTTCAAACATTAAAAAGAAACCAGGCGATTTCTCCCCCACATAAAAAAAGATGGCATGCGGCAGCAATCTTTTTTTTAGCCTGGTGTTTGTATGGCATTTTTTCCCTGACACCTTTGAAGTGGAAGGATGCATTTCAATTGAATGATAATTTCAGGTCTTATGTGGCTTTAAATCCACTTCAAAACTTTTTTACAACACTACAATTCCGCCAGCCTTCTTTTGAAGATGCAAAAGCAAAATATTGGTTTCCATTAATAGCTGATTTTCTTCAGCTTGACTCAAAAAATATCGCCGATAAAGATTATGCCAGGGAGTTGTTACCGGATAGTAAAGCTTTGGAAAGCAGGCCTAACGTGGTTTTGGTAATTTGTGAAAGCTTCAGCATGTACAAAAGCAGCATGAGTGGAAACCCGCTGAATACTACGCCTTATTTTAAATCGATGTGCGATAGTGGTTTATTTTTTAATCATTGTTTCAGCCCAACTTTTGGTACTGCACGTGGCGTTTTTGGTGTATTAACTGGTATCCCGGATGTGCAGCTTTCAGAATTCTCCACAAGAAATCCTGCCGCGATAAATCAGCATACTATTATTAATGATTTTGAAGATTACAACAAATTCTACTTCATAGGAGGCAGTAGTGATTTTAATAATTTTGAAGGGTTGGTAAAAAATATTGATGGTATAAAACTTTACCAGGAAGGGTCTTACAAAGCACCTGCTTTGAACGTTTGGGGCATTAGCGATAAAAATCTTTTTCTTGAAGCAGAAAACGTTTTCTCCAATCAGAAAAAACCTTTTTTTGCAATCATTCAAACGGCGGATAACCATCGGCCTTACAGCATTCCGGCCGAGGATACTGATTTTAACCGGCGGGTTGTAAATGATGACACTTTGCATAAATATGGTTTTGAATCTTTGCAGGAGTTTCAATCATTTTGTTACACCGATTATTGTTTCAAAAAATTTATTGAGGAGGGCAAAAGAAAAACATGGTTTAACAATACCATTTTTGTTTTTGTTGGGGATCATGGTGTTGAAGGCGAAGCATCCGCCATGTATCCCGATGCTTGGACCTCGGGAAGGTTAAGTGATGAACATGTGCCCATGTTATTTTATGCGCCACAATTAATAAGCCCGCAAAACCGGAGTGAGGTCATTTCTCAAATTGATATTTTACCAACGCTTGCGGGCATGCTTCATTTATCCTATACAAATACAACGCTCGGAAGAGATGTGCTCCATTCAAAAAATAAAACGGATGCGGCTTTCATTATTCATCACGATGAAGGCAACATTGGCGTTGTTACCAATGATTATTATTTCGTAAAAAATCTGCGCATAAAAAATGAACAATTGATGCCGCTGAAATCCAATATGCTGCCGCTATCTAAGTCCCAAACTGATTCGGTAAAAAATCAACTTTCTGAACTTACATCAGCCATGTACGAAACGGCAAAGTGGATGCTCGTTAATAATAAAAGGTGACCTGTTTTACAACAACGGGTTGGGTTAAGAAAAGAGCCTTAACTATTTTATTTTTTAATTTTTTCTTCTTTTGAAAGGGGATCTTGCCGAACGATTTTTTTTGCAATCATAATGATCCTTGGAGAATTTTTTATATGATAGCTGTTGAAATTATAATCCCCAAAAACTTCCTGTATTTGCAATTCATGATAGGCAAACATTTCTGTAAAATCTCCTAAGGAAAATTTTGCCACCTTCTCCTGGTGCTCAATTGGCTTATCCAGCTTTTCATCTTCAACAATAATTTTTTTGTAAAAATGTGTTTCGTCAAACCACTTGGTAAGGTAATAATTGACGTTGTTAATCTGGAGCTCAGACTTGTGCACGAGATGGTCTTCAGCGTAGTGAACGTTCAGATAATCTAAAACAAAAATTCCATTTGATTTTATAGACTGAGCAATCGTTCTTATGGAATTGTCATGTTCTCTTCTTGTATTAAAATAGCCGAAACTGGTAAAAAAATTAAAGGCGTAGTCAAAGTAATTAATGTAAAAAGGAAGGCGCATATCATGTTCGAAAAACTGCAAATTTTCTGCTTCATATTTTTTTGCTTCCACTATACTATAAGGCGAAAGATCAATACCGGTAACATTAAAACCTTTTGAAGCCAATTGCCTCGAATGGCGGCCTTTTCCACAGGCGATGTCGAGCATATAAGAACCTGGCAAAGGATGAAGGTCATCAATTAATTTATTGATAAACGTGGCCGCCTCAGTCTCATCACGTTCAAAATATAGCTGGTGATAATACGGCGAATTGAACCAATCTTTAAACCAGGGTTTACTCTCCATATGATCTTTCATTTATCACGCAAATGTAAATTGTAATTGTTTAAATTGTTAATTAGATGAAATTTTGCAAGGCATTTTTGTTCTATCGCTCTGTGAATGAATAAATTCTATAAATGCGGATTTCATTATAGATTTTGGGGATAAAAGCATTATTTAATTAACGTTATCTTTGCCACCTTAAATAAAAGAACGTTGGCACTTATAAAAAGCATCTCCGGTATCAGGGGAACCATCGGAGGAAAGCAGGGAGAAAATCTCACACCATCCGACATCGTAAAATTTACTTCAGCATACGCAGCTTGGATCATTTCCCAGGGATATAATAAAAAAATTGTAATTGGAAGAGATGGCAGAATGAGCGGCGCGATGGTTAGTAGCTTATGTGCCAGTACATTGAATGCATGCGGGTTTGATGTTATTGATCTTGGCCTTACAACTACGCCAACTGTTGAAATTGCGGTGGTGGAAGAGGGGGCCGACGGCGGAATTATTTTAACAGCAAGTCATAACCCAAAAGAATGGAATGCATTAAAATTACTAAATAACAATGGCGAATTTATAAATGCTGATGAGGGCGAAAAAGTATTAGAAATGGCTGAAAAAGCAGATTTTAAATTTGCCACTGTTGATAAATTGGGTAAGTATATAAAGGATAATTCTTACATGCAAAAACATATTGATGCTGTAGTGAATTATGAATTGGTGGATGTCGCAGCAATTCGGAAAGCAAAATATAAAATTGTTGTTGATGCAATTAATAGTTCCGGTGCCATTTATATTCCGGCATTGTTGAAAGCGCTTGGCGTAAAAGACGTTACAGTTCTAAACGAAGAAGTGAATGGAAAATTTGCGCACAATCCTGAGCCGCTGCCTGCTCATTTAATAAGCCTCAGCAACGAAGTGAAAAAGCAGAATGCAAGCCTGGGAATCGCTGTAGACCCTGATGTAGACAGGCTTTGCTTCGTATGTGAAGATGGAAGTATGTTTGGCGAAGAATATACATTAGTAGCTGTTGCGGATTATGTACTCAGCAAGCGAAAGGGTAACACCGTTAGTAATATGTCCTCTACAAAAGCGCTTAAAGAGATCACGCAAAAACATGGCGGGGAATATTTTCCTTCTGCCGTGGGTGAGGTAAACGTGGTGAATAAAATGAAAGAGGTGAACGCCGTAATTGGTGGTGAAGGGAATGGAGGTATCATTGTTCCTGATTTTCATTATGGCCGTGATGCGCTAATAGGAATTGGATTGTTTCTTACGCATCTTGCACACACACAAAAATCCATCAACCAACTTCGTGGCTTGTACCCCGATTATTTTATTTCAAAAAATAAAATTTCCCTGGAAACGAACGTAGATGTAAAAGAAGTTTTTAAGAAGATAAAAGATAAATATAAAAACAACCCTATCAATACAGAAGATGGATTAAAAATTGAGTTTGATAAGGATTGGGTTCATCTTAGAACCAGCAATACGGAGCCCATTATTAGAATATATTCTGAAAGTAATTTTGAGACTACTGCAGAAAATATTGCGAAAAAAATTATGAAGGATATACATGAAGCGATGTAATCATTGTCACAAATTTGCATTTGTATATTAATGAATCAACTTTTTCATTTTTCAATAAATCAATTTAAAAAGAATTAAAAATAAACGGTTTTTAGATGGATAGAATTTATTTTGATAACGCTGCAACAACGGCACTGGATCCTGAAGTACTTGAGGTGATGATGCCTTATCTTACTGAAAAGTTTGGAAATCCTTCTTCAATATATTCTTACGGGCGCGAAACGAGGATGGCAATAGAAAATGCCCGAAAATCAGTTGCTAAAATATTGCAAGCGCGTCCCGCAGAAATCTTTTTTACGAGCGGTGGAACCGAAAGCAGTAACACGGCGATCAACGCTGCAGTGTATAATCTTGGTTGCGAAAGAATCATTACTTCACCGCTGGAACACCATGCCACACTACATTGTGTAGAATATCTTGCTAATACAAGAGCGGTGGAAGTTTCTTATGTGAAGGTGTTGCCTAACGGACATATTGATATGGAAGACCTGGAGCAATTGCTTAAACAAAGCGATGCAAAATGCCTGGTAACTTTAATGCATGCAAATAATGAAATTGGAAATATCACTGACATAAATCTTGTAGGAACGTTATGTAAAAAATATGGCGCGGTATTTCATTCTGATACGGTGCAAACTGTCGGCCATTATTCTTTTGATCTTAAAAATCTTCCTGTAGATTTTATCACTGGCTCGGGGCATAAATTTCATGGTCCAAAAGGAGTTGGCATTTTATACATCAATGAAAATATTAAAATTGATCCATTTGTAAAAGGTGGTAGCCAGGAAAGGAATATGCGTGCCGGTACCGAAAATCTTTATGGTATTGTTGGCTTCGCCAAAGCCCTGGAGCTTGCAACACTAAATCATGAAAAGGAAAGAGAATATATAGCAGGGCTTAAAAATTATATGCGGCAAAGATTGCGGGAAAATATACCCGGGGTTTACTTTAATGGTGATCCCGAAGGGCAAAGCCTTTATACTGTTTTGAGTTTAGCTTTTCCGGAAACAGACAAATCAGAAATGCTTCTTTTTAACCTTGACATTAATAACATTTGTGCGAGTGGCGGAAGCGCATGCACTTCAGGTGCTTCTGCGGGCAGCCACGTAATAAGCGCCATCAGCAAAGGTTCCAGCCAAAGCACAGTTCGTTTTTCTTTTTGTAAAACTAATACGAAAGAAGAAATAGATGCTGTAATAGAGAAGTTAAATGCGATAATCTAAATACGAAACAATAGAAATTCTTTTTACCGGTTATTTGAAAAATACACCAATTCCAGCGTTATCGGATCAAGGTAACGGACCCGCGTATTCGAACATTTTTATTATTTGAAAATCCTTTAATAAAATAAACGTAGATGTCTGCCGGGCACAAGGCGCCATTAAATTTGCCATCCCACGCTGCGTTACTATTTGTAGAAGTAAAAATTCTAGTGCCGAATCTGTCAAAGATTGAAAATTCCTTTAGGTCAATTTTAGTTCCCGCAGGTATGCGGAATAAATCATTTTTGCCATCTCCATTGGGCGAAAAAACATTAGGCATAAATATCTGGCAATTTTGCGGATGAACATTCACCGTAAACTTCTTTTCGCAACCGCTAGAATTAAGAACGGCAACCTGGTAAATGCCGGCCTGAAATATTTTTATATCGGCAACAGTTTGGCCATTCAGGCTGTAAGTTAGGCCCGGTAAAGGCGCGGCAAGCAACAACGTATCGTTTTCGCAAAGAGAAGTATCGGGCGCAATATTTATTTTGTCCAGCTCGCCAGGTGTAAACAGAAATGGCTCTGCAATAAAACAGGAATCGGAGGTAATAATACGGACATTATAATGCGCAATTAAACGAGTGTTAGGGATGGTATAGCTAGTTCCCACGGCTCCAATAATTGCTACACTGTCTTTGTACCATTGGTATGATCCATTTTGAATAATTGGCGCTTTAAGAATTGAATCGAATACGCATGGATTACCTCCCTGCGTTTTAATATAACGAAAGGGGAAATCTACTGTAGGCAATAAATGGAGATTGTCCAGGTAATAAACATAGTAATCAAGAAATGTAGTACTATCAGTTAAGTCATTGATTGACTCAAGCAATGAACAATCCGGGCCAATTTCAATAACATTTATGTTTGAGGGAACCGTAAAATTAATTTTGTTTTGTACCCATTTTCCTTTGCTGGTTATGGTTGTTTTTCCAAGTAATTGCCAGCCGGCAAAGTTTGCAGGACAGCCGTTACTTAATGCGAGCGGCGGTCCAAAAGGTGCTGCGTTACAATCTGTGTTGCCAAAAATTGCGACGGTAAAGGGTTCAGATTTAAATTTAAAATCACGGTCATCATTGGATTTGAATCTTCCCGCCTCAAAGCTTAATGTATATTGTTCCCCCGGCTTAAGTGGAGTTTGAAGGCATTGGCTTATGTAAACTTTTGCAATATCCGTTTCCTTAATAAACTGATTTCGATATACATATTGCCTGATAGCCATGAATGCGTTACCATCCGGCAATGGCAATTGAGGTGGCATAAAAAGCATCACCTGCGCCGAATCGTAAGGGCAATTAAAATTGTGATAATACTCTGCCAGGTTACCACTTGTGTAATTGCCATATTGCCAAAAATCTACTATTGCATGATCCTGGTCGTAAGAATAATTTGTAGGGCAATTTTTATATAATTCGAAAGAACCATTTTTTAAAATATTTCCTGATACATTAAAATGACATTGGCAATCGGGATCTTGAAGATCAATCAAACCGTCGCCGTCATCATCTTTGCCATTATCACAAATTTCCTGCGAAAAACTATTGTAGCTTGTCAATAACAGCATTAGGCAGAGCAGATAATTAAAGCACTTCATCAGGTAAAAGCAAGAAATAACTTGCTTCATAAAGATAGAGCACAAAATATGATTTTATAAAAAAAGAAGTGTTTCCGCTGCCTGTTTAAAGCGCTCTTAAAATAATACTTTTGCAGACATAATTTTTTTATGAAAGTCGGAAACATCGTCAAATTTTTCATACTGTTTTTTCACACCGTGGCGTGTGTCAATAAAACTTCCCGGGAAGGCGTTATAGATAGTAGTGAAATCGATACAACTGTTGGCTTCCACATGCCAGCAGTTGATACTTTTGAAACAGGAAAAATTATAACAAAGATTATGTGTACCGCTGATCCAGCCGAATCATACGCGCTTTACATTCCCTTAAAAAATGCAAACGAACCTTTACCTGTTATTTATTTTTTTGATCCTCATGGAGATGGCTCTTTTCCATTAATAAAATACAAAGCCCTGGCTGAAAAGTATCATTTTATTTTAATTGGAAGCAATAACTCAAAAAATGGAAATGATTGGCCAACAACTGAAAATGTGTGGAACACGTTAGCAAATGATTCTCAAAAGAGGTTAAGGATTAGCACCAACAGAATTTACACCTGTGGATTTTCCGGCGGAGCGAAGGTGGCAACTTATGTTGCTTTAAATCATCATGAGGTTAAAGGCGTAATAGCCAACGGAGCTGCGTTGCCTGAAATTACCCAGGCAGGAAATTTTAATTTCAGCTTTACTGCAATAGCTGGCGAAGGTGATATGAACATGACTGACCTTGTTGCCATTACTAACGACCTTGATAAGACGCAGGCGAGGCACCGTATTATTTTTTTTGATGGAATACATGAATGGGCGCCTGAAAGTGCTATGGAGATTGCTTTTTCGGGGCTGGAGCTCGATGCCATGCATGAACGGCTTGCTAAAAAAGACGATAATTTTATTGCGAACATTATTAGCAGCGCAAAGAAAAAAATTGAGGATGATTTGAGGCTGGGCAAGTATGTAAAAGCTGCTGAAATCTGCAGGTTTTATACCAGTTGCCTGGATGGATTAAACGATGATGTTACCTGGTTTAAGGAAAAAAATGTGTCAATCCAAAGCAACCCTGTCTGGCAAAGGCAATCGAAGGCCCGGCAGGAAGTATTAGCCAAAGAAGAAAAAATAAAAGCTTTTTATGAAAAACAATTTCAGAAGGGCGACATAAATTATTGGGTAAAAACAATTGATGATGATAGAACTAAGGCAAAAGTGGCTTCAGCGGAAGGGGCGATGTATCAAAGGCTGTTAGCGTATTTATCGCTGGCATTTTATTCCATCAGCAACCAGCTTATCAAGAGCAACCAAAATAAAGAGTCTCAATATTTTATTAATCTGTATAAAATAGCAGATCCTAAGAATAGTGAGGCCTGGTATTTATCTGCGGTAATAAATGCCCGAAACAATGAAGCAAAGGCGGCGCGGACCGATCTGTTACAAGCAGTAGCTCTGGGGTTTAACGACGAGCCTAGACTTGTAAACCAGCCTGAATTTCAAAAGCCCGGAACAATAATTGAGCTAAAGGAAATTGAGCTTAAAATGAAGCAGCCACAATAATTTTAATATTGGATATTTGTACTTCGTTACGCACATCAAAAGCAAAAAATATCCAATTTAATTTGGTAGAGGTTGCAATTCTTGAATGGCGTGAACTTATATGATGATGGCAGTGTAAAAATCACTTTGTTGATCCTGTTTTTTTTCTAAAGATTTGCCGAAACACCCCAGGATAGTTTTTTGTAAACTAGCGTTTAACTTCAAAGGCTGAAAAAAATTGCCTCCGGCGTAAGAAGTTAGTTAGTCTTTAACGCAAATAACTTTTTGAAAGTGCTGGTGGCCATAAAACAATCATAAAAAAATAAAAAACGGGTTATGGAATTATTGTCAACTATAGAAGAGCATTATCACCGGGATGGAATTTTTGAAAAATTGATGAAGTTGTTAGGCGAGCAAGGCAAGGAAAAAATTACACGTGAAGATATAGCCGCCGTCGATGAATTTCATGTCCGTGGCTCCGAAGTGTCGATGGAACTGGCCGCTGAGGCTGGTTTTGACAATAAGGCAAAAGTATTGGATGTTGGCTCAGGTATTGGGGGGCCTGCCAGGATGATCGCGTCTACGTATGGCTGTGAGGTTACCGGAATTGATCTTACTGAAGAATTTACGCGCACCGCAAACTTATTATCAAAAGAAACAGGTTTGCAAAATCTTACCAACTTTGTGCAGGGCGATGCATTAAATATGCCTTTTGAAAATGAGCATTTCGATGTGGTTTGGACACAACACGTTCAAATGAATATTCAAAACAAGGACGGTTTTTATTCGGAGATAGAAAGGGTTTTAAAAAAAGGCGGAAGGTTTATTTATTACGATATTTTCAGCAAGGACCAAACCGATATTCACTTTCCCGTTCCCTGGGCTTCGAATGCATCGTTAAGTTTTTTAATGACAATAAGCGAATTTGATTCGATATTAAAAAGCGAAGGTCTTAGAAGAGTTCAAATAAAAGACCAGACGATCCAGGCAATTGAATTTTTTACAAAGTTGATGGAAAAGAAACCCAGCGAAAGTACTCCGGATATTGGTATTTTTCTTTTAATGGGAAACGATACCAAAGAAAAATTATCGCAGCTTTTAAGAAATATTAAAGGAGGTAAGCTTGAATTGCAGAGCGGCATTTATGAGAAACACTAAATAGGACGATCACCATCAGCATTCTCCTTTTCTCCTGGTAAAAATTGATCTTTATTTCTCCTGGTAAAGAAGTAATACATCGGTATGCCGGTAAGCATCAAAACAGCGCCAATGGCGGCTTCGCGCGGCCTGCTGAAAATAGTATTGAAGAACAGGCATACACAAAAAATTATAACAATGGCAGGTACAACCGGGTAGCCCCAAACTTTGTACGGCCTGTGAGCATCGGGCATTCTTTTTCTTAGAATAAAAACACCTAAAGTCGTTGCTCCATAATATATAAATACAGCAAAAATAATCATGTCTGTTAGTTGATCAAAAGTGCCGGAAAGAACCAGCAGGCAGGCCCAAACAGATTGGTATAACAATGAATTTGCAGGTACATGCTTATCGTTTAGACGGGCAACTTTTTTAAAAAATAATCCTTCTTTTGCCATGGCATAATATGGGCGGCAACTTACAAATATTGTGGCGTTACAACAGCCAAGCGTGGTAACCAAAATAAGCATAGAAATAAACAATACTCCGTTCTCTCCCCAAAAAGTTCTGACCGCTTCTACTGCCGCTATTTTATTTCCTGATTGATAAATTGCATCAAGTTGCGTCGTAGACAAGAGTGTCAGGTAAGTGGTATTTACTAAAAGGTATAAGCCAATTACAATGAATATCCCGATAGCGATTCCACGTGGAATATTTCGATGAGGATTTTTAATTTCGCCGCCAACATACCCAACAGCAGCCCAACCCTGATACGCCCAAAATGCGGCAAGCATCGCGGTAAAAACGGAACTGATTGTAACCGTAGAATTGTTCGTTGTTTGCAATTGAATGTTGCTAATGTTTGCCTGGCTACTGCTTAATCCGAATATGATGATTGAAAATATTCCTGCAAATACCATTAAAAGAATGGCCATACTTACTCCAGCGCCCGTTTTTATTCCGCTAGAATTTATCCATGTTAGAATTATAATTAGAATGATGGCAGTGAGTTTTATATTCAGGTCTGCAAATGGGTAAAACACGCCACCAATGCTTATTTGAGACCATGAAGCAAAGAGCGGCGGCAAATGAATAATGCTATTGAGTGATTGTGCGAATAAATAAGCCAGTGCCGATATTGATGCAGTTTGGATAACCGTGAACAGGCTCCAGCCAAACATAAAAGCAAAAAAACGGTTGTATATTTTTTTATAATAAACATATTCCCCGCCGGTATCGGCGAGCAATCCGGCAACCTCCGCATTACTCAACGCTCCAAACAAACTTATAACGCCGGCAAGCATCCACGCAATAAGCACCCACCCCGATGAGTGAAGTTCTGCAGCCATTGGAGCAACCTTCTTGTAAACGCCGGAGCCAATAATGTTGCCAATCACAACCACAACAACAAGCCTCAGGCCCAACGATCGTGAAAGAGAAGATGTACTCATTCTTTATATTTTGTTATTACCAGGGAAGGCAGAAAATTAATTTATGAAAAGCCAGCCTGGCTCAACTTTCAACAATTCTGTATTACCTGTTTCCAAACAAGTTTGCTTTGGACCATTTAATTCAATTGCAACTAGCTCCCGATAAATATAGAAAATAAAATCTATTGAAGGCTTCGATTTTCAACGTTACATATTTAATTTTCATAGGAAATTGTGAGGTTTAATATTTGGTATTAAACTGAAAATCTTTTCAATAAAAATTCCCTTTCAAATGATTTAGTATAATAGCACTTCATCCTGCTTAATTTTGCGTAGATTTTTTTGCATAAAATGGAGCGGGGTATTTCTTTCCGCCAAATGAAAAGCATTTAAAAATATAAATATTTATAGCGAAACATGTCAACTGAAATGGATCATATTCTTGATAACCCGATTTGGAATGCACTTATTTCCGGCAACAAAATTTTTGCGGTGGGGGAACCGGAAGTAAAATATTTTCCGGAAGAGGTCGCTCCTTTTGTGGGATTAAAATTATTAGATAAAGACTCACTCGAACGCCTGTTCGAAATGCTTCCCTCCGGCAGGCGTCTTGTATTTATAACTGCAGGCGCACTTAAAATTCCGGCTTCATGCATTGTTCTTCAACAAGAAAAAATATTACAAATGGTATGCGAAAAGCCCATAAAACCTAAAAAAATAGAAGATCAAATTGTTCCTTTGGGAAAAAAAGATATTCCAGAAATGATTGCTCTTACAAGGTTGACAAATCCCGGGCCTTTTCTTGAAAGAACTGTTGAGTTTGGCAACTACAAGGGAATTTTTAAATCAAACAAGTTGGTAGCAATGGCAGGCCAAAGGCTTCACGCGGGAGACTTTCTTGAAATTAGTGCAGTTTGCACACATCCCTATCACCTGGGCAAAGGCTATGCGGGTGCATTGATACGCGACCTCGCCGTGGAATATATTGAGCGCGGAAAAATTCCGTTTCTTCATGTTAAAAAAGGCAATGCAGGTGCAACTAAATTATATGAAAAGATTGGCTTTACTATGAGGAAAGAAATGAACCTTAACGTCGTTAAAAGAGAGAAGAATATATAACGCCGCGTCAAACAATAATAACTCTTCGTAAAAAGCAACCATTCATCCCATTGTTGACAGCGAGGAGACAACAGAATTTTGACATCCGCTAATAATCATTTAGCTCAAACGGTAAATCTCTAATTTTAAATTTTATCACAGGTTATCTTAAGCAAATGGGAGCGGAACATTTTTATACCAGGCAGCTTTTAGACGCGATTACGCTAGAAGAAAAAGAGGAATTAAAAAGATACAGCCTCGATCAACAACATACCTTGAAAACCCTGAAGGCAGAAGGCCTGGCGCTTCATCCGATAATTGTAACGCGTAAAAATTTTGGTTATGCAGATTATCCGGAAGTGAGTTTCCGGCTTCCTTTTCCGGCGGAGACGAATCATTTTCGCGATGGAACGGCTATAGAATGTTTCAGTGAAGGAGAAGAACCTGTGAAAGGGATGCTGATAAACCTCGATGGAAGAACAGGGGAGTTCCGGTTGTTTGCGCCTGATTTTCCGGATTGGATAGAAGATAAACAAATGGGAATAAAACTGGCTCCCGATCAACGAACCACGGGTGTGATGAAAACTGTATTGAATGGCCTCGAGAATAATAAACACCTCTTCCAGCTTTTCGAAAAGTTACATGGTACGCCAGCCCTAACTAACGGAAACACTGTAAACGAAGTTAGCTTGAATTTTATCAATAGAAATTTAAATGAAAGCCAACGGAAGGCCGTTAATGCCATCGTGCAAAATAATGACATTACTGTTGTTCACGGGCCACCGGGAACAGGTAAGACCACCACGTTAATTGAGGCAATCGCTCAATTGGTAAAAGCTGGGGAAAAAGTATTGGTGAGTGCACCCAGTAACACTGCTGTTGATAACATCGCTAAAGGGCTTTCAAGAAAAGGTTTAGGCATTCTACGAGTTGGCAATACGAGCAAAGTAGATGCGGAGGTTTTTTCGAGTACGCCTGAGGGCAAGTTATCAAATTCGAAACAGCAAAAGGAAGTAAAAGAATTAAAAAAAAGGGCCGAAGATTTTAGAAGAATGGCATTAAAATACAAACGAAGTTTTGGTAAGGCAGAACGGGAACAACGAAATCTTTTATTTAAAGAAGTAAAAAGCATCCGTACGGAAATTAAAAGCCTGCAGGCATATAATGAGGAAAAACTTTACAAAGAATCGCAGGTTATTTTGGGAACCCCCATTGGTTTGTACGATGCAAAAATCAATCACCTGAAATTTGAAACATTGGTAATTGATGAAGCGGGCCAATGTATTGAGCCGTTGGCATGGTGTATTTTTGGGCTTGCCCCGCGATATGTATTGGCGGGCGATCACCTGCAATTGCCTCCAACAGTTCTTAGTCAGGCAGCGGCTGCAAAAGGATTGAACAGGTCGATCCTTGAAGTTTGTATTGATAAAATACCCGCTACTTTTTTGTTAGATACGCAATACCGTATGCGGCGGTCGATAGCAGGATTTTCAAATGCCTATTTCTATAAAGACAAATTGATTACACCACAGCACCTGGAAAATACCGGTGTTCACATAACTTTCATCGATACTGCAGGCACGGGATACAACGAAATTTCCGGAAGCAGCGGTACGAGCTTGCAAAATGAGGGTGAATTGCAAATCGTTCAAAAGCTAATGGAAGCGCAGGCGATTGATACAACTCTCGCGGCGTTTATTTCTCCCTATTCCGGCCAGGTTGAAGCGGCAAAAGATTTGCTTCCGCCAAATATGCGTGTAAGTACCATTGATAGTTTCCAGGGCCAGGAAAAAGAAATCATTATTCTCTCACTTGTGCGAAGTAATGAAAACGGAGACATCGGTTTTTTGAAAGATTATCGCCGGATGAATGTTGCGCTCACCCGCGCTAAAGAGCAATTGTTTGTAATAGGTGATAGCGCTACAATCGGGGCAGATCCGTTTTATAATTCCTTCTTAAACTACATTGAATTGTACGGAGAATACAGGTCGGGCTGGGAGTTTGAATTATAGACAAAATTTCGTTGACAGAATTTTACTATTCAAAATTTATTGACCCTGTAAGCGAAACTACGGGTGTGTAGGGTATAAAATAATATCAAAAACATACATCGGAAACTCTTGCCGTACAATATCGCGGGCGCGTATTTCGGGTGAATCAAAATGGCTATCATTATTGCAACCACGGCAGTTAAACATGACAGCTGTTTTTCTGAAATCAATTTTTCCGTTGCCTCCGGGCTTCACCATATAAGCCAGTTCAGATTGATTTCCGTAAACTTCAAAATCATTTTCATTTAGCTTTATAAGTTCTTTAATGCTCATTCCCGGGTACATGCCATTATGCAATTTCCATTCATTTTTACTCACGGGTTCGCTGGAACGTTTGGCGTCTACAGTAGGCATTATATTGCTAACTAAAATATAAGCCAGCTTGTTAAGGTTATTTTCATCGTTCCATACGAAAACTACCTGGCGATTACTTCCACCAAACAAAACAGAACATTTTTTTAATTCCTTTTGAGTAAAATAATACAAATCTTTTTTTACGTTTTGCTCGCCAAAAAAACTTACAAGATATTCGTGGGAATCAAATACTAAAAGGTCCTCGGCATATTTAATATTGGTTATATCGGGCATTTCTTTTTGCTCGAGCGAAAAAGTATATTCGGTAACAGAATCCTTTATCCCAATCGTGGCCCCGACTGAGATATTTCTTTTCTGAAATAACATAGACGTATCTTTAGCCATATTGGCTTTTGTGTCATAAAAAAAACCTGTCTTTACTAATTTTGCTTCTCCTTCTTTAAATTCTTCCAACGACGATGTGTGAAATGAAATATACCTCGCACCGCCTTGGTTGACGAATTCCAGGCTTTGTTTTACCTGGGAGCTTTTCCTTTTTTTGGGTGGCTTGCCCGTAAAGTTGGCTAAAAATGAACTGGCATCTTCTCGTCCGGATATATAAACAAATCCTCTTTTGTACATAAAGTGATTAACGTCTTTCGTAGAAACGCTCACCATTGAAATGAGGTCACTCACATCAAAAGACTGGCTATGGGATTGGGTTGCAGCAAAAAGTAGCAGTATAAAAATTGGTAAAGTTTTCTTCATCGTTTTCCTTGTTCATTAATGTTTTCAGTTTAGTTTTTAACAGGAATGGGAGGGGATGCGAAGAAGGCAGAATGCCCACTGACTTGATTTAAAGAATAAAAGTATTACTTTATTTTGATATTTAAAATAACGCATGAGTATTTATTTCCACCGCGGTCATTTTTAAAGGTTGTCGGTTGAAAACTTGAATTAATTTATTTAAGGAGAATATGGCCCAAAGATCTATTTTTTTATGAAACCATTTGCCAAATATTAACCCACGTATGCTCGGTATAATTAAATATTTTTGCCTCTTTATTAAATAATTTCAAAGCGGAAATTTTTTCTAATGTACTAACGGTCTTTGCAAATTATTTAATGAAGATCTGTTGCAAGACTTTTATGGGTTAGCTTGATAGGAGAATATATTTTTAATTTAAATAAGCTATATATTCATCCGGTAAATATGACAGCAGAACATCAGCGCATCGCGGCTAATTTGCCAAAAAAAGTTCCACTTGAACAATGGGGGCCCTACTTAAGTGAGCGGCAATGGGGAACAGTCCGCGAAGATTATGGCCATGTCGGCGACGCGTGGAATTATCTTCCCTTTGAGCAATCTCATTACAGGGCCTATTTGTGGGGAGAAGATGGTATTGCCGGTATTTCAGATCTATTTCAAAACCTTTGTTTCGCCGTCACCTTGTGGAATCGCAAAGACCCCATCTTAAAAGAAAGATTATTTGGGCTCGGTAATAAAGAAGGGAACCATGGTGAAGATGTGAAGGAATTATACTATTACCTTGATAATATTCCTTCGCACTATTATATGGAATATTTATATAAATATCCACAAAGGGAATTTCCTTATGAAGAACTTAAAAGGGTAAACGGGGAGCGAACAAAAGATGAGCCTGAATATGAAATACTTGACACCGGGATATTTGATAACAATCAATATTTTGATGTAACCATAACTTACGCCAAGCAGGATTCACAGGATATTTTTATAAAAATAAATATTCATAACCGGTACAAGGATAGCGCCGGTATAACGGTGTTGCCTACCCTATGGTTTTATAACAGGCACAGTAATAAACGACTTGCAGAAAAACCTTTAATTTCTGACTATAACAAGACCACCGTGAAAGCCACACATTCACGATTGGGCAGTTATTATTTATACTTTCCAAAAACGAGGGCCACTTTTTATACTGACAATGTAACCAACATGCAGAAGGTATCCGGCGTTCCAAACGAAACGCCATTTGTAAAAGATGCCTTTCACGATGCTATCGTCCGCAAAAAAAATGTCAAGTCGCTGCGTGTGAGCAAGTCGGGGACAAAGTTTGCGCCCATCTATGATTTAACAATCGCCGCGGGCGAATCAAAAACCCTTTACCTGCGTCTTTCTGATAAAGAATTGAGCAATGGTTTTGAAGAAGGATTTGAAAATATTTTTGCAACACGCAAGGCCGATGCAGATGAATTTTATAAAGCAATACTTCCCACGCACACCACCGCAGAAAGAAATAACATACAACGCCAGGCGCTTGCAGGCTTATTATGGAGTAAACAGTTTTATCATTACGATGTAGAACGGTGGCTAACCACAAGCGATGGTATTACACCCGTTAACACCGGGAAACTAATGGGGCGCAATAGCGAGTGGAAACACCTTAAGAATCAGGACATCATACTCATGCCTGATAAATGGGAGTATCCCTGGTACGCCGCGTGGGACCTGGGGTTTCATTGTATAGGAATGGCGATGCTTGATCCCGGATTTGCTAAAAACCAACTGCTGCTAATAATGCGCGAATGGTATATGAAACCTGACGGCCAGTTGCCTGCTTATGAGTGGCATTTTAGTGATGTAAATCCACCGGTGCAGGCGTGGGCAGCGCTGCAGGTTTACCATATCGAAAAAAAGATGACTGGCTTAGGAGATGTAAATTTTTTAAAAAGAATTTTTCAAAAACTCATCATCAACTTTACCTGGTGGATTAATAGAAAAGATGCGAATGGCAACAACATTTTCCAGGGAGGTTTTCTTGGCCTTGATAATATTGGCGTATTTAACCGCAGTATAGAAACGCCCGGTGATCACCAGCTAGAGCAAGCTGATGGCACAGCCTGGATGGGGATGTATGCGTTAAATATGATGGACATGGCGCTTGAAATTGCCATGGTTGATGAAACATTTGAAGACACTGCCACTAAGTTTTTTGAGCACTTTGTGTTGATTGCCGAGGCACTTAACCTGCATGGTTTGTGGAATGATGAAGACAAGTTTTTCTATGATATTTTATCTAAGGTAGGTGCAAATCCAGTTCATCTGCGCATTCAATCAATTGTAGGAATTACAACATTATTTGCAGTGTCTATCATTAAAAAGAATGTAATGGATAAGCTTTCCGATTTCAGAAAGCGAAGCACGTGGTTTGAAAAATATCGCAAAAAGAATAACCGCTTTTGGCCAAATGAAGAGCATGTTGGCGGTGAAGAGCTATTGCTATCCCTCGTGCAACAGGAAAGATTAAAAAGCCTGCTGGAACGCCTGCTGAATGAAGACGAATTTCTTTCGCCCGGAGGCATCAGGGCTCTTTCAAAATTTCATGAAAAAAACCAGTATTCGGTTAACATAGATAATATAGAATATAGGATCCAGTATGACCCGGGTGATTCAACATCCGATTTTTTTGGCGGCAATTCTAACTGGCGTGGTCCCGTTTGGATACCCATTAATCATATTCTCATACATTCAATTCGCAAGTATGGCGAATTTTATGGTAATGATCTTTTAGTAGAATGTCCAACGGGTTCCGGAAATAATATGAACCTTTTGCAGGTGGCAGATGAATTATCCCGCAGGGTAATTACGTTGTTTGAAAAAGATGAGGAAGGCGAGCGCAGAATCTATGGAAAGCATAATTGGTTTTATAAGCAGCCCGGCAACGAACACCTTATTCTTTTTTATGAATATTTTCATGGAGATAACGGCAACGGTTTAGGTGCAAGCCACCAAACAGGCTGGACTTCCCTGGTAGCACAATTAATAAGTGAGTTGGAAATCAAAGAATAGATTACACCTTATCCCGTGCGCAGTCAAGTTTAGAAAACTTGCTGTAATAAAATTTCCCTTAATATTGAACGTGTATCTGATCGCTTTTATAGAACGTGGGGAATGTCCGTGCCGGTTTCGGGATTTGGGTTAGGGCTTTACATTTGTAAGGATATTATTTAAAGGCATAAAGGGAAAATTTGGATCCAAAGCGAAGAAGAAGGCACTTCTTTTTATTTCTCATTGCTCCTATCGCCTGCGGGAAATACGCCCCCATTAAACGCACTTTTTCTTCAAATTAAATTAATTGATCCCCGATTTATTAATTGAAGGTTTTTTGCCCTTATTTTTTTGATGCCCGACTTTTTTACGGACATCTTTTTCAATGTCCTTTTTCAGTTCAGATTTATCTTCAGCTTCATCTATTGAATGAGATTGTTGCAACGATTTATCTTTTTGAGATCTTGTCTTGAGCCTTGCATAATATTTCCTAATGACCACCAATTCTTCTTCCGACATATCCTCAACGTCTACAAGCCTGTTGCTGGCAAACTCATGTGCAGCCACGAGCTCATTCAATTTAAGTTGAACTGCCATAGATTCTTTATTCTGTGATTTCTGAATAAGAAAAACCATTAAGAAAGTAATGATGGTAGTACTTGTATTAATAACCAATTGCCAGTCCTCAGAATAATGGAAGACCGGCCCAAGAGCCCCCCAAAGTAATACGGAGCCAAACGCTATTACAATAGCCGCTGTGCTGCCGGTTGCTAAGGTTACTTTACTGGCAAGGCGCTCGAAGAAATGACCTTGCTTATTCTTTTTAGATTTCATGACGTTAGTTTTTGATGTTGATATATTTGAACAGATGGTTATTTGAGCACATGATAATTATTATTTTCAAGTTGATGATTTATTGGAGACATATCAATTTCTGTACCTAAAATAAGCCGACCTTTCTCATTAAATTTTTTGAAGCAGGAATAGCATTTATGAATTACGAAAGGTGATTCATTTCTCCATCAAATGCAAAGTTCCAAGGCGCTTTCGTAAAAATATTTTTTACTCGAAGTATATAATTAGATTTGTTTATGCCTTTAACCGTTTACTACCAAATCGTCTATCTCTTTATAATGGCGCTGCCAATCGCTTGTATCGCCTGGACAGTTACACACGAAGAAGTTTTTAGAGAGCCAAGAGAATTTTGTGAGAAAAAAGCAAACTCGTCAAGCCATTTATTTACGAGAAAGGTTTTTTATTTATTTACCTGTGAATATTGCTTCAGTCATTACGTGACGCTTTTCTTTCTCTTCATTACGAGATACCATTTACTTTACGACAATTGGCGTGGGTACATTGTTGCCTTGTTTGCTTTGGTGTGGATTGCAAATATTTATATGAGCCTGTTTGGCCTGGTAAGAGTTGGAATGAAAAAAGAAAATTTCGAAGCAAAAATTAAAGAAGTAGAGTTTAAAGAATGTGAAGATGATTCAGAGAAAAAATCAAAATAAACTGCAATTGACATTCGTAGATTTATCAATCAATTATTACGCTTCATAATTTCTTCAAGAGCCGCATACAATTTATCAAGGTCTTCATTATTATTAAATGCCTGGATAGAATATCGTAAATAAAATTGACCCTCATGCGGCATAATCGGAACTTGTATTTTATATTTTTCGTAGAGCAGATCGTGTAACTTTTCAGGAGCTTCTATTTTTAAAGGGATGCTGTATAATTGTTGAATAAAGTCATCGTTCACCGGGCTCAGAGGTGTAGCATTTAATAATTTACAAAATCGTGCGGCATTATTTTGTGTAATAGTTCGGCATTCCTTACTTACCATATCCCAATTATTTTCTTCCAGAAAACTAATAGCAGTTGGTAAGGTTAAAAACGCCGAATAGTCCCGCGTACCCTGCAATTGATGGTAATCTAAAAATTGTGAAGCTGATGGATGAACGCTTTCGTAACCCCAACTTATTAACAACGGATCAAACAAATGCTGCAATTTATTTTTCACATATAAAAATGATGAGCCTTTTGGTGTCAGCATCCATTTATGGCAAGCACCTGTATAAAAATCCGGATCTAATTGCGATAAATTTATTTTCACCTGGCCTGGAGCATGAGCACCATCTATAAAAATTAAAATATTTTTTTCTTTTGCAAATGCGCATATTTCCTCTACCGGCAATCTCAATCCCGTGGAGCTGGTAATATGGCTGATAAAAATCAATTTGGTTTTTGAAGTAACGCCACTTAAAAACTGGTTTAAGAAATCGTCCTTTGATTCCAAAGGAAACCGAATTTTTTGCCTTACATACTTAGCTCCCTTTTTGTTGCAATAATATTTCCATGTCCTGTCACTCGCGCCGTACTCAAGATTGGTAGTTAGTACTTCATCATCAATTTTAAGATCAAAGCTTTTGGCAATAATATTTACAGCGTAGGTAGGGTTGGTTACATAAACAATATCATCAGCACCACAGCTTAAGTATTGAGCCAGCGCAGTTCTTGAAGCCTTTAGATATTGCGGCCCGTTAACCTGGATAAAAAGTGTAGGCTCTTCTTCTAACTCTAACTGCAACTTTTGATATTCTTCAAATATTGGTTTTGCACACGCGCCGAAAGCGCCAAAATTTAAATAGGTAATATCCTTTCTTAAAAGAAACTGATCGCGTAAATTATTCGGTAACATTTTTTTATTGGCGGATTAAAAAACGAGTTAATAATTCAGGATAATTTTGTAGGCTTGATTTGCTTAGCCAGGAGAGTGAAGAATTTATCGGCATAAAATTATTTTGTGGGGCAAAATTATGATTTATCCGCTTAAATTTATTTGTGCATGATTAAAGCTTTTTGCAAAGAAGTATTTCCATTATTGATGATTTTAAAAAGGTATGCGCCGTTTGACAAATTACTTGTATTAATGTTGACAGTTGTACCCGTCATTAAAGATGATAAAAGTTGTCTTCCCGCAGCATCATACAAAATTATTTGCGTTTTGCCGGTACCGCTAGTCGGCGCATTAATAGTAACGTAACTATCAGCAGGATTGGGAAAAATTGAGAATAAATTATCGTTATTTGAATCGTGGACCTCGACTACGTTGCTGTAGACTGCAACTCCGTCAATATCAACTTCCCTAATGCGGTAATAAATAATTTTTGCTGGTAAATGACCATCCTGAAATTGATAGCTGCCCTGGTTGCTATTTGTAATTTTTATTGTTCCCGCAATGCTCCAGTTTTGTCCGTCAGCGCTTGATTCAATGTCAAATTTATCGGAATTAATAGTTGGCGTAGCGACATTCCATCTTACTATCGAAGTTGTTTTATTTAAAAGAGTTGCTGAAACATTAATAAACTTAACTGGTAATGTGCCGAAGTTAAATGGTGTGGGTACATTCTCCCCAGGGTCACCGGCGTTGCCGTTATTATTCGGATCTACTACCGTCTGCGGGCCATTGTTAGAAGAGTCTGAAACATTCACATAACTTGAAGTGCCAATACCACCAATAGTAGCACTGCCAATAGCTGAGTTCAGGTAAATTTTTCCCGAATTGAGATTAGTAACGCGAAAGGCTAACCGAAGTTTTACAAAATAATCGGTGTTAACGGAAGTTTGGTTGGGCAGGCTCTGGCCTGTACTTAGAAGGTTACTGATGTTTCCTCCATTATAAGAGGTATTTAAAGTAAGGTTCCGGGTATTGTTACCGGGAACAAAACTCAAGGAAATATTCGACACATTTCCCTGCCCAAAAACATTGGACAAATTATCGCTGACATTAATATTATTTAGTGAAACGTTCCCGATATTCCGAATGTAAATTTCGTAAGTAAGATCAGCTGTATTTGCATTAACCTTTACGGTACTTACCAATTGTTTTGTTACGCCCAATGAAGGAGTAATACTGGTATTATCAATGGGCAATTGACCGCCCTGGAAACTTTTAGCGCTGTCTATTACATGGCTGCTAATGTTGTATTTATAATAATAGCAATTGCCGGAAAAATCAGTTCCTGTAAGTTCTAATTGCCCGTTCAAATAAGCGATTCCATAACAGCTTTGTGGTAAAGTATCCAGGAAAGTTGCCGAAGCATTCGTCGTTGTGCTGCTGTAATTATTTATTTCATAAAGCCTGGAAGGAAAGGATCCTAAAGCGGCAAACATTCTTCCGTTAGGCAATATGGTAAGGTCTCCGCTGGTAATGTTGTTAGGGAAGTTGCCTGCAGGAAATTGCAATGTTCTTGTGCTGATTACAACACCGGTGTTCACATCAAATTTATCCATATTGCATTGCCCGGTAATGTAATTGTAATTTGAAAATGACCACAGGTCGCCGTTATTATCAAATTCAAAATTGTTTGAAACATAACTGTATGCGTAATTCGGCGTTGTGTCAATTACCGGGGGACAAGCAATGCTTGCCGGTAAGCCCATATCGAGCACCCATATTTTTGTTTCAATTCCGCTTCTGATATCGGCGAGATAAATTTTATTGTTCTTCGGATTGTAAGCGATAAAGACCGCAAAAATATCCGGTACCTGCTTTGACACGTCGCAGTTAGTTAAAACTAACGGGCTAATATTGAAGGGATCTTTTATTAACGAGAAAGCGGGCGCTGCTGAGCCGCTGCACGAATTAGTTCCAAAATTAACCAATAAGGAATTTTGAGCCGTACAGGTGTTGGCAATCACAACGCTGATAATTAATATGACAATTATCCGCCGGCAAATTTTTTTCATCATTCGATAGAAGTTTAAAGAATGCTAATAAAAATTGGGGTTAAAGTACGGTCTTATCTGGTGAAAGTTGGATGAAATTTAAAGATATAAGGGAGTAAAAATTAACGTCTTTAAATCAGGTATAAATATAAGTATTGCATTCCATAAGTTGAAAAATGAATTTGCGCGCACTTTTTACGGTCGATAATTCATTATTCGATCTTACTTAAGAATAACCGCACCAATTTCCTTCGTTAATTTAGTTTCAAGGTCTTTGAGGCGCACATGAGTTTGAATCAACAGTAATTGCCTCTCTGCTGAAGTGGTGGTCTCCAGTTCTTTTTGATTCATATCTATCAGCTTTTTTATTTTTTTTAATTCAAGATAACTTAGCGTAGAAATTATTTCTTCCTTATAATTATCTTCTCGTGTGGGCACGGGCATCTCATAATTTTTTTGCCAGTTTGGGCTTACTTCATACGGAAATTCTATGATAGAAACCACCAGGCGGCTCATCTCAAGATTATCACTGTAAAGAAAATTTTTTGCAGTTGGTTCCAGTTTTTCTTCGTACCAAATTTTATAAGTATTGATCAGATTTAAAAGAGCATTGTTGGATATTACTTCATCATCAATACATTCATAAAGAAGAAAATCAGCAACAGTTTTTCCCGGTTCCCATTCCATAAGCCCAAATTCAATAAGGCATCTTACGACCGCTCTTTCATTAAATTCATCGCGGTTAAATAATTCCAATGCATCCGGATCACCATCAATAAATTCCACAGGGTTATTCCCCTGTTGCTGAAAACTTTTTTCATCAGAGAATAAACGCTTTTCACTCTTAGTGAGCTTTTCCCTGATGTGCTTATTTACCAAAGTATGCAAACCACTTTCGTCAATTTTAAGCAACTCGGCAGTTTTATGAATGTAATCCTGCTGCCTGGTAAAATCTTCGGCCTTATTAATTTTAGAAATAGTTTCTGCAATACGGTTAACGACCTGCGAACGTTTGTTGGTATCATCTCCGGCTTCCTGTAACGCGTGCTCCAATTGAAAAATAATAAAATCTTTTTTATTTTCTTTAATGAAAGAGGTAAAAGCAGCTACTCCATTTTTTTTGATATAACTATCAGGATCTTCCTGGTTAGGAAGCAACACCAGTTTTACATTTAAGCCTTCTTCCAGCGCCAGGTCAAGACCGCGCAAGGCTGCTTTTATTCCGGCGTCGTCACCGTCATAAAGTATCGTTAGATTTAATGTGTATTTTTTTATGAGCCTTAACTGATCGGGCGTTAAAGAAGTTCCGCCGCTGGCCACTACATTTTCAAGCCCGGCCTGGTGAAGCGCGAGCACATCTGTATAACCTTCAACGAGCAAACATTCTTCCGCTTTATCTATTGCCTGCCGGGCAAAATTTGATCCGTATAAAATTTTACTTTTTACATAGATTTCGTTTTCAGGCGTATTAATATACTTCGGCGCTTTATCATTATTTCTTATGAGCCGCGCACCAAAACCGGCAATTTTTCCTGTTTGATTGTGAATGGGGAAAATAATTCGGCCGCGATAATTATCCTGCAAACCATTTTCTCTCGCCACCACCAAACCGGATTTTTGTAAAAGCTCTGCATTGAATTGCGCATCACTCGCGGCTTTTGCAAAACTGTCTCTTGACCCCGGATTGTAACCGAGCTCAAACTTTTTTATTATATCTTCCCTAAAGCCTCTTTCTTTTAAATAACTAAGCCCTATGTTGTTGCCTTCATCAGAATTAAAAAGCGTTTCACTGAAAAAATTTTGGGCAAATTTATTAATGATGTAAAGACTGTCTGCAACAAGTTGGTGCTCTTTAAATTCCGGAGAAGTTTCTGTTTCTTCAACATCAACATTATATTTTGCAGCAAGCCATTTCAGCGATTCAACATAGCTGTACTTCTCATGCTCCATTAAAAAACTAATGGTGTTGCCGCTACGGCCGCAGCCGAAACATTTATAAATTTCTTTAGATGGCGAAACAGTAAATGAGGGTGTTTTTTCGTTGTGAAAAGGGCAAAGCCCAAGATAATTCGTGCCTCTTTTTTTAAGCTTTATAAATGTACTAATGATTTCAATGATATCAATTCTGCTGGTAATTTGCTGTATGGTAGCTTGCGATATCATTCTTTTCAAAAATAAACTTAGTAAAGTTAATCAAGCAATTTTCTACCTGAACGAAAAAATAATTACAGATTAATCAAATAAATATTGCAGGTAAAAGTTGAAATAGAAATATCGATACCAAAGAAAAACTTTCTTAAAATTATTCGCTTTGAAAGACGGCCTTGAAATTTCCGGCAGCAGCTATTTTGCCTTTAAAAAATCAATCTATTAACGCCCAACCTGTAGGAAGATGTATGCAGCAATTATTACAATTACCGTCGTTACAATCATGATTATTGTAAATTTTTTTGTAGAGATAGTAGTAGCCATTATCGAGGTTTAGTTTTTAAAATTTTAGTAAAATAAAATAAATTCATTCATTTATTAAAATAATAAAATAATACGATGAATTATTTAACCAGGGAATTGAATAATCCTAAACAATTAATTTCTCCTGTCTTTTGCAATCAAATAAGAAATCGGGCCTTCATAAATTCTTTCTTACAAAAAATTGCTTTTGATTGAATGCCTTTCAACACGTTGATAAATTGCTCTTCTTTGTAGTTTAACCTGCATGCTCTCTGCCATTTAATCGTTTCAAATAGCCTTTGTTACCTTTGCACCATAAATAATTATTATGGATAAAAAAGAAGTTTATATCGTTTCCGCTGTGCGCACGCCAATAGGAAGTTTTGGGGGAACTTTAAAAGATATACCCGCAACAAAATTGGGCGCTATCGCAATTAAAGCTGCGGTCGAAAAGGCAGGCATAAAGCCCGCCGATGTAAAGGAAGTATATATGGGTTGCGTATTGCAGGCAAATCTTGGCCAGGCTCCTGCGCGCCAGGCCGCTATTCATGCAGGATTACCGGAAGATGTCTGTTGCACTACGGTAAATAAGGTTTGCGCAAGCGGAATGAAGGCAATAATAAATGGCGTTCAAAGTATTTTGCTGGGCGACGCAGATATTGTAGTTGCCGGCGGAATGGAAAATATGAGTGCTGTTCCTTTTTATTCGCCCTCGCTCCGGTGGGGAAATAAATACGGTAATACAACTATGATTGATGGTGTTGCCAAAGACGGCCTTACCGATGTTTATAAAGATTATGCAATGGGCAATGCAGCGGAGCTTTGCGCCAGGGAATGTAATATCACCAGGGAACAACAGGATGAATTTGCAATTGAAAGTTATCAACGCAGCCAGGCGGCCGTGAATGGCGATAAATTCAAGGATGAGATTACCGGGGTTGAAATACCGCAGCGTAAAGGCGATCCGGTAATGATGCTAAAAGATGAAGAACCTTTTAATGTAAAATTTGATAAGATTTCCGGGCTAAAATCTCCTTTTGAAAAGGGAGGAAGTGTCACAGCCGCAAACGCAAGCACCATCAATGACGGCGCCGCAGCGGTTGTTTTAATGAGTAAAGAAAAAGCGGATTCTTTAGGAATAAAACCAATTGCAAAAGTAATCGGTTATGCAGATGCGGAACAGGAACCGGAATGGTTCACCACAACTCCGTCATTGGCGGTTCCAAAGGCAATTAAGAAAGCCGGGATTACGATGGAACAAGTAGATTATTTTGAAGTGAATGAAGCTTTTAGCGTTGTAGGAATTGTGAACTCGCAGAAGATGAAATTGGATCCTGCTAAAGTAAATGTAAATGGTGGTGCGGTTTCTTTGGGACATCCGTTGGGCTGCAGTGGTGCGCGAATAATTGTTACACTAATAAATGTATTAAAGCAAAATAATGGTAAAATCGGCGCTGCCGGAATTTGCAATGGCGGCGGCGGCGCAAGTGCAATGGTTATTGAACTTTGCTGATGTATCGTAATTATTTATCGCAGAATTTTGTTTTCATTTTAACAAGTTGGAAAACTGTTTTTTTTTAATAAACTTACCTTTGCCCACTTAAAAAAAGTATCTATGAAAAAATTCGCTTTCATTGTTATAAGCATTTTATCTTTTTCCACAATTACAAAAGCCCAGGATTCGTCATTTACAATTAACGGCCAATTAGAAAAAATTAAAGACGGCACTATTTTTCTAAATATTTATGAAGGTGACAAAACGGTAAGAGATTCTTCGTTGATTACCGATGGCAATTTTAAGTTTACCGGTCACGTTCCTTCCGTTTTTTTTGCGACGCTTACTATGCCTGTAAAATCTGGTGATTATTTTACCTTTTATGTTGAACCTGCAACGATGAATATTTTCGGTAGAGGAGATTCTTTAAAATTGCTCGATGTAAAAGGATCGGCTTTAAATGACGACGATAAGTTATTTAAATCAAGAATGAAAAACGTTTCAAGATGGGAAGACACGAATAGTAAGTTATATGAAGCTGCCTATAAAGCAAAAAATAAAAAGGTGATGGATAGCCTTGATGAAGTTGATTTTGATGTATTGAAAGCTAAAAGAGAAGTTGTAGCGCAGTTTGTGAAAGACTATCCACAATCAACGCGCGCGGCAATGGCAATAGCTGAGAATTATGCGTATTACGCCGAAGCTGCTGATGTGGAGCCGTTATATAATTTGCTTGATGAAAAAATTAAGGCTTCACCAAAGGGCATAGAAATAAAAAAGTTAATTTCAGTTTACAGCACAGTTGCCATCGGCAACAAAGCACCAGAAATTGCAGAGGAAACTACAGACGGAAAAATGATCAACTTATCTTCTTTACATGGCAAATATGTTTTGCTGGATTTTTGGGCAAGCTGGTGTGGCCCATGTAGAAGGGAAAATCCGAACATCGTGGCAGCGTACAAGGAGTTTAAAGATAAAGGCTTTACCATTTTTGGCGTTTCCTATGATACAAAAAAAGATAGGTGGCAAAAAGCCATCGCCGATGATCAACTCAATTGGTACCAGGTTTCAGATTTAAAGGGCTGGAAAAATTCAACATCGGATCAATATGGAATAAAAGCAATTCCCTCAAATCTTTTACTTGATAAGGATGGAAAAATTATAGCAAAGAATCTTTTCGGCAAAAAATTGACCGATAAACTTTCAGAACTTATGCCCTAATAATAATTTGCCTGCAATGAGTTTTGCTCATTTGCCCCTTAACCAATATTTTTGCCAATCAAATTTTTTTATAAATGAGAGAAATAGCATTGAGAGAAGCTTTACGTGAAGCAATGAATGAAGAAATGAGGCGTGATGAAAATGTTTTTTTAATGGGGGAAGAAGTTGCCGAATATAATGGCGCCTACAAAGTAAGCCAGGGAATGCTGGAAGAATTTGGTGAAAAAAGAGTGATTGATACGCCCATTACTGAGCTGGGATTTACGGCAATTGCTGTAGGCGCAGCGCAGAATGGGCTTCGACCGATCGTAGAGTTTATGACCTGGAATTTTGCAACACTTGCGCTTGATCAAATATTAAACACGGCTTCAAAGATGCTTGCAATGAGTGGCGGACAAGTTGGTTGCCCAATTGTTTTTCGTGGAGCTAATGGAAGCGCCGGACAGTTGGGTGCGCAGCATTCTACCGCTTTTGAATCAATGTATGCAAATATTCCCGGCTTAAAAGTGATTTCTGTAAGTAATCCATATGATGCAAAAGGTCTATTAAAAAGTGCAATACGTGATAATGATCCGGTAATTTTTATGGAAAGTGAAGTAATGTATGGTGAAAAAGGAGAAGTGCCTGAAGGAGAATACCTGATACCAATTGGAAAAGCAAAAGTAGTACGTGAAGGAAAAGATGTAACGATCGTATCATTTAATAAAATGATGAAAGTTGCGCTGGGAGCCGCGGAAGAGCTTGCAAAAGAAAATATAAGTGCCGAGGTTATTGATTTAAGAACCATCAGGCCCATGGACTGGCAAACCATTTTGGAGTCAGTAAAAAAAACAAACCGGTTAGTGATTGTAGAAGAACAATGGCCTTTCGCCTCTGTATCCTCTGAAATTGCTTATCGTATTCAAAAAGAAGGATTTGATTTTCTGGATGCACCTGTAAGGCGTATAACCTCAGTTGATGCTCCAATGCATTATGCGCCCAACCTCGTGGCAATGTATTTGCCGGATGTTCCCCGAACCGTTAAGCTGGTTAAAGAAGTAATGTATCTTAAAAAATAAACGAGGATCACTTTTCGCCTTGTGACCACATCCTCTACTTTTTAATGCCGGACTCTAAGCCGCCGGCTCAAATAGTTAATTATGAATACTGGTAATTTTTATTATCCTCTTCCAACTAATGAACCCGTTCTCAATTTTGCACCGGGAAGTACTGAAAGGGAAGCAGTGAAAAACGCACTGAAAGAATTAAAAAATAAAAAAACGGATGTTCCGATGTATATCGGTGCCGAAGAAGTACGTACCGGAAAAAAAATTGATATTCATCCTCCGCATGAAAAAAATCACTTGCTGGGTAGCTTTCACCAGGGCGATGCTTCTCATGTGAAAAAAGCAATTAACGCTGCATTAAAGGCAAAGGATAAATGGGCAAATTTGAGTTGGGAGAACCGGGCAAATATTTTTCTAAAAGCTGCTGAACTTCTTTCGACAAAATACAGGCCTTATATTTTAGCGACAACCATGCTTGGGCAAAGTAAAAATGTGTACCAGGCTGAAATAGATGCGGCATGCGAGCTGATAGATTTCTTGCGCTTCAATGTTCATTTTTTAAGTGAGATATATAAACAACAGCCAGCGAGTAGCCCCGGCGTTTATAACAGGATGGAATACCGGCCGCTTGAAGGATTTGTTCTCGCCATCACGCCATTTAATTTTACTGCAATAGGAGGTAATCTTCCCACTTCCGCTGCAATGTGTGGAAACACCGTTGTTTGGAAATGCGCCAACACACAGGTTTATAGCGCTCAAATGTTCATGCGTATTTTAAAGGAAGCTGGCCTGCCTGAAGGCGTTATTAATTTAATTTATGTTGATGGCCCTGTACTTGGCCAGGTTTGTTTTAGTCATCCTGATTTTGGCGGTATTCACTTTACCGGCAGCACCGGCGTTTTCAATAGCATGTGGCAAATAATTGGAGAAAATACAAAGTTGTACAAATCATATCCGCGCATAGTCGGAGAGACGGGCGGAAAAGATTTTGTTTTGGTACATAAGAGCGCTGATGTTGATGTGGCGGTTACTGCATTATGTCGTGGCGCTTTTGAATACCAGGGCCAAAAATGTTCTGCTGCTTCCCGGGCATATTTACCATCAAACATTGCTGCGCAGATAAAGAAGAAATTAGTTGCAGAAATTAAAACCATGAAGATGGGAACCGTGGAAGATTTCACTTGTTTCATAAATGCAGTTATTGATGAGAAAAGTTTTGATAAACTGGAAGGATATATTAAACAGGTTAAAAAAGACAAAGGCACTAAAATAATAGTTGGTGGAAGTTGCGATAAAACTAACGGATATTTTATTGAGCCAACCGTAATAGAAGTTTCTGATCCAAAATACATTACTATGTGCGAAGAACTTTTTGGGCCGGTACTTACTATTTATGTTTATGATGAGAATAAATTTGAAGAAACAATCAAATTGGTCGATGCTACCTCGCCTTATGCGCTTACTGGAGCAGTGTTGGCTGGCGATCGTTACGCGGTTGAAATAGCAACCAAAAGACTGGCAAATAGCGCCGGCAATTTTTATATTAATGATAAACCAACGGGTGCAGTTGTAGGTCAACAGCCATTTGGCGGAGCAAGAGGTAGTGGCACAAATGATAAAGCCGGAAGCATTTTAAATTTATATCGCTGGCTTAGCGCCAGGACTATCAAAGAAACCTTTAATCCTGCCGTTAATTATCGTTATCCATTTATGAATGAGGATATACCGCACTCATGAAAATAATTTTAGATAAATATCAGTTACAAATAACCATCGAACGATTGGCCTATCAGCTAATTGAGAATTATGCTGATCTGTCTTCAGTTGTTATTATCGGCATACAACCACGAGGTATTTATTTATCTGATAAAATTTTTGAGCAATTAAATAAAATCAGTCCCGGTAATTCTTTGCAATATGGTAAAATGGATATTACCTTTTACCGCGATGATATTCGCAATGAATTGCACCAGCCCAACCAGACAAATATTTCTTTTTCCGTTGAAGAGAAAAACGTAATCCTGATTGATGACGTTCTCTATACCGGGCGAACTATTCGCGCCGCCCTTGATGCATTATTGGCGTATGGCCGGCCTAAAAAAGTTGAGTTATGTGTGCTCATCAACCGAAGGTATAGCAGGCAATTACCCATTCAGCCAGATTATTGCGGTAAATCAATCGACTCCATTATTTCTCAAAAAGTAAAAGTTTTGTGGGATAAGGAAGAAGTGATTTTATATTGAAGATGTTTTCCATTTTTTATTTGGCCATAGTTTATCAAGAAAAGTACTTAAATTCGTACCTAATTACGCACGTATGGAAGTTTTAAATTATACAGATTTTAGAAGAGACCTAAAATCGTCTTTAGACAAAGTAAGCAATGACGAAGAAATAATCATTGTATCGCGAAGTAAAAATAAAAATGTCGTTGTAATTTCTCTTAAAGAATATAACTCTTTAAAAGAAACCATGTATTTGTTAAGTACTGAAAAAAATAGAAAGAGATTGCAGCAATCAATTAATGAAATGGGAAAAGGAAAATTTGCTTCACATCCTTTAACTGACGACTAATGGAAATTGTGTGGCAGGAAAATGCATGGGAAGATTACTTGTATTGGCAGAAAATTGATAAACATAAAATAAAACGCATTAATGAATTAATCAGAGATTGTCAAAGAAATAAATTTGAGGGGATAGGAAAGCCGGAACCATTAAAAGAAAATCTTGCAGGATTTTGGTCACGAAGAATTGATAACGAACACCGTCTTGTTTATAAAATATCATACAATAGGTTACATATCATTCAATGCAGGTTTCACTATTAAAAATGAAGCAACTTATAAATAAGTTCTCTGTAAAAAAATCGAAGGATATTTTTAATCAATCCGGCAAATTTATTTTTTTTGAATTAGCTTTGACCTTTAATGCAACTTTCCACCAAACATCTTCTGGGCATTAAAGATTTACAACTCAGGGATATCGAACTTATTCTCTCTACAGCAACCCAATTCAAAGAAGTTTTACAAAGGCCAATTAAAAAAGTGCCGTCTCTTCGTGATACTACTATCGTAAATTTATTTTACGAAAATTCAACACGAACGAGGATCTCTTTTGAACTGGCAGAAAAAAGGCTCAGTGCTGATACGTTGAATTTTTCAGCTTCCGGTTCTTCGGTTTCCAAGGGTGAAACACTTTTGGATACCGTCAATAATATTTTATCAATGAAAGTTGATATGGTGGTGATGCGGCATGCTGTAAGCGGAGCCCCACATTTTTTGGCAAAGCATATTCCCGTCGCGATAATAAATGCAGGAGACGGCATTAATGAGCATCCAACGCAGGCGCTATTGGATGCTTTTTCAATTAAGGAAAAGTTAGGCACTTTGGAAGGCAAAAAAGTAGTTTTAGTTGGAGACATCATGCATTCCCGGGTGGCACTCAGCAATATTTATTTATTAAAAAAGGCTGGCGCAGAAGTAATGGTTGCCGGTCCGCCGACGCTTATTCCAAAACATATCAAAGCTGCCTTCGGCATCCAGGTTGAGTATAATTTAAAAAAAGCGTTGCAATGGTGCGACGTTGCCAATATTCTTCGCATTCAATTGGAACGGCAAAACCAGGTATTATTTTCTTCCCTGCGGGAATATAATATTGCTTATGGTATAAATAAAAAATTATTGGATAGTATTAATAAGGAGATCGTAATCCTGCATCCGGGGCCCATTAACCGCGGTGTTGAAATCGACAGCGACGTCGCTGATTCAAAGCAATCTATTATTTTGCAACAAGTTGAAAATGGCGTGGCGGTGAGAATGGCTGTTCTTTATTTACTCAGCAATAAGCAAAATTTCAACTAAGTTTTTGTTTAAAAATTATATCTTCATTTCATGAAGTTTTTATTTTAGGATGGCCTAAGAGGATCATGCTGCATGCAGCAAAAAAATCAGACAGCATTATGGACAGAATCTGTTTATTTCCAGGAACATTTGATCCGGTTACGCTGGGCCATACGGATATTATTAACCGGGCGCTTCCATTGTTTGATAAATTGGTTATAGGCATTGGCAGAAACAGTAATAAATTGGCCATGTTTTCTGAAGACCAAAGATTGGCGTGGCTTCAACAGATTTATATAGACGAGCCAAAAATAAAAGTGTTGGCGTATGATGGTTTAACCGTCACCTGTTGCAAATCAATCGGCGCAGATTTTATATTAAGAGGTATTCGCTACGTTAATGATTTTGAATATGAAAAAGCCATAGCAGATATGAACAGGAGCCTGGCGAATAACGTGGAGACCATATTTCTTACTTGCCTTCCGAAGTACACTTCCGTTGCGAGTACGCTTGTCCGTGATGTTATCCGCAATGGTGGCGATGTTACCCAATTTCTTCCTGAAGCAGTACAAAAATCAATCAAAGGAAATGTCAATCTGGTTTGATAAATCAATAACATTAGCAAAAATAAAAAATTTTGCCTTAGACTCCATGGCGGCTTTTCTTGGTATGGAATATACTGAGATAGGAGAAGATTTTCTGAAAATGTCCATGCCTGTAAACGACCGCTCCAGGCAACCTTATGGATTGCTGCACGGCGGCGCTTCTTGCGCTCTTGCTGAAACCGTTGGCAGCATTGCATCTGCGCTGGTAATCGATATTGATAAATTTTATTGTTTAGGATTGGAGATAAACGCGAACCATGTTAAAGGGGCCAAAGAAGGAATTGTTATTGGAAAATGTATTCCTTTGCACCTCGGAAAAAGCACGCATGTTTGGGACATAAAAATTGTAAATGAAAACGAAAATCTTATTTGCGTGAGCCGCCTGACAGTTGCAATTATTCCCAAAAAGTAAGATTGGAATCAATAAATGAAAGCGACTTTTTTCAAGATATTTTACACCACTGTATTAATTATTCATTCATCTTTTAGAATAGAAATTATTGTTGGAAAAGTATTTTTAAGATAATTTTTCAGCTCTTCTTTTTTCACCCACCTTATTTCAGTGATACTTTCTTCCAGTTGGGGAACCAGTTCTTCCTTACCTTTAAATGTCATCGCAAACCAATGAGATTCCTTTAAAATGTGCTTTCCAAATTCAATATAAGTATGGTAAGTAATGGCAATTTCTTTGCCTGCAGTTATATGGCTTAAACCGGTTTCTTCTCTTACTTCTCTTATAGCACATTCCAATATTGTTTCATTATCGTCAAGTTTGCCTTTCGGTAGATCCCATTTACCTCTTCTGAAAATGAGGAGTATTTCACCTTCTTTATTTTTTACCAAACCGCCGCCAGCCTTAATTATTTTAAAATGTTTAAAGAATTCTTTCTTCAGTTTTTCAAATTTTTCATTTAGAATTATGCCTGCATGGAATTGCTTTTTATCTATTTCATGTAATAATGAATTAATCGCCGCAGTTGACAATTCGTCTATAAAAACAGCGTCAGGATGATGTCTTATTTCCTCTATTTCAGGGGTCAATTGATCACAAAGGAAAACGGGTTTGTCACCAAAGTAAATTGTAATGTAGCTCATACGTGTTTGTTATCTTCGCAGCATGGATAGTAAAAAGGAGGTTGCTGAAAAGCTTTTACAAATTAATGCAATTAAATTAAGTGTTAATAATCCGTTTACGTGGGCCAGTGGCTGGAGGAGCCCGATATATTGCGATAACAGGAAGATTTTGTCCTATCCATATGTGCGGGATTTTATCAAATCGGAAATGTGTAATGTAGTTTTTCAATCTTTTCCACAAGCTGAGATATTGGCAGGAGTTGCTTCTGCAGGCGTTCCCTGGGGCGCTATGGTTGCGGACCAGCTAAAGCTACCCTTTATTTATGTGAGGCCGAAACCTAAAGAGCACGGCCTGGGTAACCAAATAGAAGGATTTTATGAGCAAGTTAAAAGAGTAGTTTTGATTGAAGACTTGCTCTCCACTGGTAAAAGCAGCCTTTTAGTTGCCGGTGTATTATTAAAAGCGGGGCTGGAAGTTGAAGGTTTGGTATCAATTTTCACCTATGGTTTCCACGAAGCAATAAATTCATTTGCAAACGCAAATATTAAATGCATTTCACTTACAGATTATGATGCATTGATAAGTCTTGCTATGGATAAGAATATGGTTTCACAAAATGATCAAAATACGTTGTTAAACTGGAGAACTGATCCCGCAAACTGGAATGTAAAATCCTAAATTCGTAAAAAAATAATAGATATGAAGCCTTTGATCCTTGGATTTTTACTTATTGCGTGCTCTTTATCTTCAATTGCGCAACAAAAAGCGCTGCAAAAAGCGGTAATTAAAACTCCGGAGTACAATGCGAAGCTTGTAAAACGCGGATAGAGAATCACCTGGCGCATGAAGACGGTATTTCGTCAGTAAGGGCTGATTACAGGAAGCATACGGTTTCCGTTGTTTGGTATACAGATCGTACAAACATTGAAAACATCAAAACTGAAATAGCCAATTTAGGTTATGATGCAGACGATGTTACAGCTGAACCTGATGCTTATAAAAGACTGCCGGTAACTTGCCAGCATATGACTCAAAAACCACCCGCAAAATAACTATCTTGTAAAACGCTTGCTTAAAAGAGTGAAAATGTTTCTTTTGATTCATAGTTTACGGGCAAACTCATAAATACGTTTGCCTTTCCAATCTTCAATTTCCCCGTTAATTTAACTACCACTTCTTTGCCAGTCATTGTGCTCCAGGCATTTTTATAGATATTCTGCATATTTACGTCAAACTTAATGGGTAGAATAAAAGTATTCCTTCGGGGAATAGTTATCAGCGTGTCAAATGCGCTATGGCCCAATAGATTCCCATCGATAAAAATATCGAGGTCGCTATTTCGCAATTGCATTCCGTAACTATTCGGATTGTAATATTCCAGGTCTAGTTTGATGGATGTATTGTTAAATCCAAGTTTCTCAATGGAAAAATTATGGAAAGCTCGATACTCCAATGCCTTGGGAGCGGAGCATGACATAATTACCACTGTCAAAGCCAAAAATGAAAGCGTAATCTTCATGAATTAATTCAATTTAAAATTTAAGGTCATCAAAGTTAGGCGATTAACCGCTAATACAATTAGCATTGGTAAATATTTAACTCACGAATATATTACTAATATTTTTATCATGTTTTAAAAATTATATAATACTAATAATCAATTATATATAACAAATAAATACATTAAAATATAAATATTTTTTCAGATTTTTAGTTCAAATGAGCGACTAAATTCAAAGAACTTTAAATTTATGTCAAATCGACGTATATAATAATATAATTAATTGGTTATTATATATTTGTATAATTTAACTTTAATTAATAGTCAATTAATTACACTTATAGCGAAAAATATTAATTTATTAGGTAAAAGTTGCAAGAACGGAGAGAATTGTTACTTAAGGTGGGAAAAGAGAGTTTGTCAACTATGTTATAATGACAGATATTTGGAAATTAACCTGGAAAGAAAACTTTAACGCTGAAATAATAAAAAATTTACTCATAAAATTTCCCTAGTTTAATTTATTCTAATTTTTTTCCGAATTTTTGGTTTTATTATTCACAAAACAAATTTGTTTTAGTTTTTATAAAAAATAATCGCTTTTTATTAAAATTATTTTAAAAGATGATTTTCAGTAAAATTACGGTCTTGCATAAATCAAATATGTGCTCTATGTTTGCATTCATAAGTGAAAATGATTTACCTCTTAGTTTCATTTACGAAATCAAAACAAGCTTCCTAATCCTCCCTGAGATTCCAAAAATTAGTATTTTTAGCACTGGCTTAAATATATTTTTCAACCTCAAACGCAAGAAATGAATAGAAGCTTTACACCTGCAAAAAAGATTATGTCAATCTTTAAGTTAAAAACATTCTTCCCTTTTACTTTTTTCTCGTTTGATTCTTTGGTGTATAAGCATCAATTTATTCAGCCAGCTTTTGTTCCGGTAATTGAGCCGCGGAAATACTAATTAAAATTGGGGAATTCCTGATCGGATTTTCCGTGCCGGTTTAGATTGTTCTCAGGTTTTTTAACGTCCGGCAAAGCACAGAAATAGAAAGTATCCAAATATTCGTTTAATTAAAATCGTCGTCCAGTATTCATTGCCAGTTAAAATTAAAAATTTAAGCAATGAATAAAATAAAAATAAATAGATGGTTGCTGACCTTTGCGGTATTATTATTAACTCATGCAATTACGTTCGCTCAATCCAAACAAGCGCGGATAAACTATACTAGTTTTACAGTAAATGAAGTTCAGAAAAGGATAATTATTGATTGGGCGGTTGATGATAAAGTTCCTGCTAACTATTTTGAACTGCAAAGAAGTTCGGACGGGATAAATTTTAGAACAATTGCATTGGTAATGGGACCGGATCCAAAAAAAGCTAACGCAGACAGCTATGAATGTTTTGATAAACCAATGTCAAAAACACAAAAATACTTTTATAGATTAAATCATATAAGTGCGGATGGGGAAAGTGAATTAAGTGAAATTAAAATGCTGGCTATAAATAAATAAGATTTATTAAATTTATTAAACTCGTTTTCTTTGGGGGTTACAGAACCTTTTGGTTCTTAACAAACGCCGCATTTCTATGCGGCTTTTTTTTGTTTAATTATGGGCGATTGCCCAAAACTTTAACAGCGCAGTCTTTAAGGAAATGAGAACCCAATATATAAGCATTAGGTATGCTCAACTTAGATTTCACATAAAGACAATTTTAGGAGTGAAAAACATTTCTTACCCATAGGTAAAGGCTGTTTCTGCCATTGGGTTCGGATTTTTTTCTTGTTAACTACAAGAACGCTTAATGAAGATGACTTTTAAAGGAATAAAATAATTGTTAGGGTAAATCTGTTACTTCAACACTAATATTGCGGGAGTTGGTTGATTTTTTAGCATCATCGTTGAAATAAAATTGTATTACCTTTTTATCAACCGATAAATTTGCCTTGCCAGGTATGCGCTTGATGGAGATTTTAAAATTTTTGGATTTTGTAAGGAGGGGAGTCCTGACGTCAGGACAATTCGTGGCTTTATTGATATTAACTGTTCGGGGAGCTGCATCATCGACACTGTAATAAAAACTATTTTTTATTTCCTTGTCATATCTTTTTGGTCTTGGTGCCCTTTTGATTTCTCTTTCCAATTTGAATTCGAAATTATTTTCCCTGGCAGCTACCTCACGTCGGATGGAATCTTGTGACGAAAAATCCTTTTGCATTTTTTCAATTAATATTTGTTGCGGAGCGAGTTGCTGCCGCAATGCAAAAAGTTTACCCATATTTTCAGCTTTTTTTAAGTAAAGGAAAGCCTGGTCTTTTGCAAATAAAGTTTTGGCTTTTTCAGATGATAAATTTTCACTTATCGCATTTTTAATTTCGTTTAAATTGACATTGCTAAGCGTTCTGTACACTTGTTTCAAACCCGCATTAACTTTTTCTAAATCTGCACTTTCAAGGTTCACGTTGAAATCCATTTTTTGAATTGGAAAGTTTTTCATTTCCATAGCTGGGAATTGGAAATTTTTATGATCATCGCTAAAAAAATTATTTCTTAATAATTCAAACACCAGTGAATCCTTATTTCCTTTTAAAGGCAAAAAATCCGCTAATTGTTTCCAGCCATTGCGATTATCTTCATTCAAGTCATCGCTTTTATTATCAATTAATATGGAGTTCATTTTTGTGCTTGCTACACGCTGTTTTGTTACTGTCAATATGGTGCGATTTTCTTCCTTCACAATCGCAACTTTACCAGTTTTAGACCGCAGTTTTTTATTTACCAAAACCATTGCATCTTTTTCTTTATTAAACGAATTTGATACGGCTTTTTTATCCGCAGGAGAAAGCCACGCAACAGAACAAATTACAAAGGTCACCAAAAGTAAGGCCAGCAGTTTCTGTCCGTAATTAAATTGCCTCGATGCTACACCGGTATTTGTAATTCTTTTTATTCTCGATAGCAATTGTTTTTTTCCAGAAACAGCGCCTATAGCCAATTGTAGCTTGCCTTGCCTTGATTGCTCAAGCCTTAATAATGCGGATGCATACGAATGAGGATCATACTGATATTGCAATACAAAATCATCACAACAATTTTCTCTTTCTCT
Source organism: Chitinophagales bacterium (assembly GCA_038245055.1). GTDB lineage: Bacteria > Bacteroidota > Bacteroidia > Chitinophagales > Chitinophagaceae > Ginsengibacter. The sequence continues at coordinate 64,093 of JBBRSV010000005.1, forward strand.
TTTAATTACGTTTGAAAGCAGTACAATAAAAGGGTTAAAAAATAAAGTAGTTTCAATTACAGAAATAAAAAGGTTGATGATATAATCGTTTCGCTTGATATGCGATAATTCATGAAGAATAATTGCCTCAAGCTGCGGCGCAGATAAATTATTTAAAGAAGCAAACGGCACAAGTATAACGGGTTTTAAAAAGCCAATTGTTGCAGGAACATCAACATTATGGGAGATCCAAACGCTTATTTTTTTTGTAATTCCAATTTGCGAAGAAACTAAGCTGGTAAAAGCCTGCAACTGAAAAGGAGGTTCAACCAACTGTTTATTTGAAATAAAATATACATGTCGGTAAGCCGCTACGAGCCGCGCCATTAAAAAAAATAAAAGGAAAATATAGGCGACCGAAAGGTAAGGAAGCGCCGAAGCGCTATAAGATAAAAATGCATGATAATTCCAGAAGCTGTCAATTGCAGATTGATGGCCGGCTGCGTTGTGAATTGCCATTGGGCTGCCCGCGCCCGGCCCCTCAATAATTTTAGTAATAAAATTTGTGACGAACCAAATAAATGAAAAGAATAATATTACGATACTGAGGTTGTGTTTAAATTTTGCGGAAGCAGCTTTGTAGGAAACAGCGATCGTTTCATAAATAACCCAAAGTATTAAACCCTGCCACAAACTATTTAAAATAGCACTTCCCAGTGCCTGGAGAAAAATTGAATGTTGTAAAGCAGCAAAATTCATTTAGCCATTTTTTAAATTGTCCAGGTATTTTTGAATTTCATCCAATTCATTCTTCGACGTTTTTTGGTTACCCAACGCTTGCAAAACCAATTGAGTTGATGAGCCGTAAAATAAACCTTTGATCATTTTATCCAAAAACTGCTTCTGTGTTTTTTGTTGGCTAACCGCTGGCTGATAGATGTGCGTTTTAGCACTGTCATCCCTCGTTACCAGTTTTTTTTCAAACATTATCTGCATTAATTTGAGGGTAGTTGTATAGCCGGAAACTTTGGTTTTAGATAGTTCTTCATGCACCTCCCTTACGGTGGCGGTTTCCCGCTGCCAAAGGATTTGCAGAATTTCTAATTCACTTTCAGTAGGTTTTAAATTCTTATTAATGGACATAGTTACGACTTTATTCGTAGGCAATATACGATTTTGTTCGTAACATGGGAAAAACTTTTTGATAGACGGTTCATTTTTTATTTGTTACCCAGTTTGACATTGAATGAATCTCGTGATTCAGACTTTGATTTTTTTTTAATGAATTTTACTGTCTAAGTTCGTGTCATAAAAATCAACGATTGAAAACAGTAGAATTTAAATTTGCAATTGACGTTTATGATTCCATAGAAGAGTTAAACTCTGAAGATGCGTTTCTGCTTAATGAAGCGAGAAAAGTTACGAAATTTGCTTATGCTCCTTATTCGGGTTTCCAGGTTGGCGCTTTTGCGAAGTTAGAAAATGGAAAAACGGTAAGTGGAACGAACCAGGAGAACGCAGCATACCCGGCGGGTATTTGCGCTGAGCGAACTTTAATGTCTGCGGCTTCTTCATTATTTCCGGGCGTTGCAATAGATACCATTGCCATTACATATAATAATACCAACGGCAAGAGCGACCGGCCGGTAAGCCCATGCGGAATTTGCCGCCAGTCTTTCGTTGAATTCCAGGAACGAACTAAAAAGCAGATACGCATAATCCTTAGCGGGATGGAAGGAAAAGTTCAAATTATCGCAAACGCCAAAGACCTGTTGCCGTTAGTTTTTGGTGCAACAGATATGAAGTAACTAATCGAGCACTTTCAAACTTTTTTCGATAATTTTTATGCATTCCGTAATCTCTTCTTTTGTAATTACTAATGGCGGGGCGAAACGTATTTTATCACCATGAGTTGGCTTTGCTAACAACCCGTTTTCTTTTAATTCCATACAAAGTTTCCACGCGGCATTCTCATCAGGATGATTTATAATTACGGCATTCAGCAGACCTTTGCCACGAATGGTAATGATATGAGGTGACTCCATTTTTTTCAATTCTTCTCTAAAATAGTTTCCTAAACTTTCAGCCTTTTCTGCAAGGTTTTCCTCTTTTAAAACTTCAAGGGCAGTAATTGAAACCTTGCATGCCAAAGGGTTTCCGCCATAAGTGCTTCCATGTTCTCCAGGTTTTATTGTAAGCATAATTTCGTCATCTGCAACAACCGCACTTACAGGCATTGTGCCACCGCTCAGCGCTTTCCCTAAAATTAAAATATCAGGACGTACATTTTCATGGTCACAGCAAAGCATTCTACCTGTTCTGCAAAGACCCGTTTGTATCTCGTCAGCAATAAATAACACGTTTGCACCTGCACAAAATTGTTTTGCTTTGGAAAGGTAACCTTCATCAGGTACCATTACACCCGCCTCACCTTGTATTGGTTCGACTAAAAATCCTGCAACATTTTCATTTTTTAGCGCTTCAGAAAGTGCAGCAAGATCGTTGTAAGGAATTATATCGAAGCCAGGCAGGTAAGGCCCAAAATCTTTTTTAGCTGTAGGGTCTGTGCTAAATGAAATTATTCCTAAAGTTCTTCCATGAAAATTACCGGAGCAAACAATAATGCGAGCACTGTTTTCAGGAATTTTTTTTACCGCATATCCCCAATGCCTGCAAAGTTTCAATGCAGTTTCTACGGCTTCAGCACCCGTGTTCATTGGTAATACCTTATCAAAGCCAAAATAATTTGTAATAAATTCGGTGAATTCTCCAAGTTGCTTACTATAAAACGCTCTGCTGGTAAGCGTGAGCTCTGTTGCCTGTTCAATAAGTGAATGCATAATTTTTGGATGACAATGCCCCTGGTTTACCGCTGAATATGCGCTTAAAAAATCATAATATTTTTTCCCTTCAACATCCCAAACAAAAACACCTTTGCCTTTTTCGAGAACGACGGGAAGCGGATGATAATTATGTGCACCGTGTTGGTTTTCGAGATCAATATAATAATCAGTTTGCGAAACAGTGGATTGTACTTGCATAAACAAAAATTAAAAAATATAAGTAATGGAAAGAAAGGAAGGAAATTTGGACGATATGGTTACGGCCTGTGATCTAAGAAATCAAGATTCTTTGCAAGAAAATGTTGTATGTATAAAATTTTCATCAATTTTTTAACTACTGAAGTAAAGATATTATTTATTTTCCATAATCTGTTTTGGGGAATTATTCCAGGTCAATTGTTCTAATAAAATAACCTGGTTTTAATGGATAATCAGCGAAAGAATTTTTATTGAAGATGCCAAAAACCGTACTACCACTACCGCTCATTGAAGCGTAGACGGCGCCAGCTTTATATAACGCTTCTTTAATTTCTTTTACCTGCGGGTAATTTTTAAAAACAAAATTTTCAAAATCATTTTTCAATTCATCCTTCCATTTTTCAATTGGCTGCGCCACTATTTCCTGAACATTTTTTTCAGGAATGCGGGGGTTTATTACTGAGAAGGCTCCGGCAGTATTAATATGCAATGCAGGATAAATCAAAATTATTTTATACCCGGAAAGTGACAGGGTTAAGGGTTGAAGAATTTCTCCACGGCCAGTTGCAATGCTTGGTTTATTTAAAAGAAAAAACGGGCAATCGCTTCCTAACTGTAACGCATAGCCGTACAATTTTTCTTCAGGAATAGCCAGTTTAAATTTTTCGTTGAGCAACAGCAACATAAATGCTGCATCTGCAGAACCACCGCCCAGTCCGGCTCCCGGCGGAATTGTTTTGTGCAGATGTATGTCTGCTTCAGGAATTTGCGGATAATCTTTTTTTAAAAGATGAAATGCCTTTAAACATAAATTATCGCCAGCGTTACCTACGACTATACCGCTGGTTGAAAGTTTGGTTTTATTTCCGACGTCAACAATTTCTAATACATCATATAATCTAACTGGAAAAAAAACGGTTTCAAGGTTGTGATAGCCGTCATTTCTTTTCTCAAGAACATTGAGGCCCAGGTTTATTTTGCAATTGGGAAAGGCTATCATATTCCGCTAATAAAAATAATCTTTTCCGGTGAATGTAAATTTTAACCGTGATGAACAGATTTGAAAATTTTCAGAGAAAATTTAATCTACCCGGTTTTCCTGGCTTTTATTTCATCTCTAATGGAAGCAGCTTTGATGTAATCTTCCTGGTCAAGAACTTCTTTTAATAGAGTTTCCAGTTCGGGAAGCGAGAGTTTTCCAAGATCATCACTATTAGAATCTGAATGAGACACCAATACCTTTTTCTTTTTATCATCATCTTCCATTAAAATACCGGCACTGTCTAAAATATTATCGTAGGTATAAATAGGACAACCAAATCGAACGGCAAGCGCCACGGCATCTGATGTCCGGGAGTCAATTTCTACGGTATCGTGTTCTGTAGAACAAACTAATTTGGAGTAAAAAATCCCTTCCTGTAAATCATTAATAATTATTTCGTGGAGTTCGATATTAAAAGCCAACATGAAATTTTTCATAAGATCATGCGTAAGCGGCCGACTTGGTTGCATCCGCTCAAGCGCCACAGCAATGGCTTGTGCCTCAAAGCCGCCAATTACAATGGGCAACCGGCGCAATCCATTTACTTCGCCGAGAACAACAGCATATGAATGCGTTTGAGTAATACTATGAGAAAGGGCGACTATTTCCAATTCTATTTTCTTCATACCAATCCCTGTATTTTAATTATTTTTTATTGGCAAATATATAAAAATTAAAGCCTTTAATAATTGAAAAGAATCCTGCGGCATAATTAGAAATGGTTTTCATCTTACTAATTAAACTCAGGCATTTTTTAATTTTTTTATCGCCTCAGTAATTTTAGGCACCACGTCAAAAGCATCACCAACGATACCGTAATCCGCGGCCTTAAAGAAAGGTGCTTCCGGATCTTTATTAATAACAACGATTGTTTTACTGCGGTTAACACCCGCGAGATGTTGTATGGCGCCAGAAATACCAATTGCAATATATAAATTTGGTGAAATAGTAAGCCCGGTTTGGCCAACGTGTTCGTGGTGCGGCCTCCAGTCGCTATCGCTAACAGGCCGGCTACATGAAGTTGCCGCGCCCAATACTTTTGCAAGATCAGTTACTATTCCCCAGTTTTCAGGACCTTTCAGGCCACGGCCACCGCTTACAACTATTTCCGCTTCGGACAAGGGAATTTCTCCAACTATTTTATTTACTGCTTTCACTTTCACTTTTGCCGCCGGTATTTCGACAGTCAATTCAACAACTTCTGCTGTGCCTTCAAACTCAATTATTTTGAAAGCATTTGCATTTAAGGTGATTATTTTTATATCTGTTTTCACGGACACATTTGCAAAAGCTTTGCCACTAAATACATTCTTTTTCACAATGAAACCGTTATTTAATTCCGGCAAAGCTAAAGCTCCGGAAACAAGTCCTGCCTTCAGCCTTACTGATAACCTCGGCGCAATTGCTTTACCGTTGAAATTATTTGAAAATATGATTACGTTAGCCCCGGTACTTTTTGTGGTGTCGGCAATTATTTTACAGTAAACAGCGTCGTCCAAGTTGTTGAGCAATTCATTTTTTAAGGTATATATTTTTTTTAATCCATATTTACCCAGGCTGGGCAGGTCTTCATTTATTGGCCCTAAAACAATTCCTTCAGCAGTTGTATTAAGCATTTCAGCAACCTTTGCGCCATACGAGGCTGCTTCAAGTGAATTTTTTTTGATGTGCCCTTCTGATTGATCAAGGAAAATTAATACGCTCATTTTTTAAATTAAGAATTATGAATAAAAGTTTGAACTGATTCCTATCATTAAAAAACTTTTGCTTCTTCGTGCAAAAGCCGCACAAGCTCTTCAGGATTGTCTGCAGGAACCAATTTTACACCGGCTTTTGGCGGTGGTAATTCAAATGAATCAATCGTTGTCAGCGTTCCTGCGTCTATGGGTTCCGTTACTGTCAAAGGTTTTATCCTGGCACCCATAATGCCGCGCATGTTGGGTATCCTCTGGAGCGCAACACCTTTCTGGCAGCTTACTACCACGGGCAATGAAACCTCGTCAGTTTCTTCGCCGCCTTCAATCTCACGGTCAACCGTAGCCGAAGTTCCGTTGAGGGTGAATTTTGTCGCAAGAGAAATAAAAGGTAAATCTAAAATTTCAGCTACCATGCCGCCGATTGACGATCCATTATAATCAATAGTTTCTTTGCCCGTAAAAATTAGGTCGTAATTGTTTTGCCTGGCTATTTCAGCTATTTGCGAAGCGATATAAAAACTATCGTGACTGGTGCTGTTCACCCGAAACGCTTCATCACCGCCCAACGCCAACGCTTTACGAATAATGGGATCAGCGTCAGCGCCGCCAACATTTATTAAATGTATAATAGTAGAGGCATCTGCCTCCTTCAATTCAATCGCCCTTACCAAAGCATACCATTCGTCATAGGGGTTTAAAATGAACTGCACCCCTGATTCAGCAAATTTCGTATTGTTATCCGTGAAAGTTATTTTTGCCGTGGTGTCAGGGGTTTTGCTAATGCAAACAAGTATCTTCATGTAGGTCTTTTTTAATGAAGGTGCGAAGATACTAAGGAAACAAAACGTAAAAAATTATTTGATGGATAGAATTGACAAGTTGAAGGAATACATGAAGACGGCGCAAAAGGATAGTTTTCTGCAACATGCCCTGGCGTTGGAATACATAAAAGTTGGAAATGACGACGAGGCAAAAAAACTGTTCAATGAAATATTAAAGCGGGAGCCTACTTATATCGGTTCCTATTATCACCTCGGAAAATTACTGGAAAGAATTGGGGACAATCCAAAAGCCTTACGCGTTTTTGAGCGCGGAATGGAAGTGGCGACTAAAGCAAATGATCATCATTCTTATACCGAATTAAGGGTTGCCTTTGAGGATCTCGAAGATATTATTTCAGGGTAATGCAAAATCCAAAAATGTCCCTTCTCAATCGATTTACAAATTATATAGCAAAGGAAAATCTTTTTCAAAAAAAAGACGATTTAATTATAGCCGTTAGTGGGGGAGTAGATTCCATCGTACTATGCGAACTGTGCTACCAGGGCGGTTTCCCATTTGAAATAGCGCATTGCAATTTTCAATTGAGAGGAGAGGAGAGTGATCGCGACGAAGCCTTTGTTTCTTCGCAGGGTGAAAAATATAACACAAAAGTTTTTATTAAAAAATTTGACACGAAGTCCTATGCCGAAAGTCATAAAGTTACTACGCAGGTAGCAGCGCGCGAGCTTCGCTATAAATGGTTTGATGAATTAATGGCTTTAAAAAGAGCACCGCTATTGTTGTCAAATGAAAGCGAAAAAATATCGAATAAAAATACTTCTGATGCCCAAAAATTGAATTCAATTTTTTTGCTTACCGCCCACCATGCCAATGACTCTATTGAAACATTGTTAATGAATTTTTTTAAAGGAACCGGCATAAAAGGATTGCATGGTATTTTGCCGAAGCAAGGTAAAATTGTTCGCCCGTTATTATTTGCAAAAAAAGATGAGTTGGTTTCTTTTGCCAATGAAAATAATTTATCGTTTGTGGAAGATTCTTCAAATGCTTCCGATAAGTATACGCGCAACTATTTTCGAAATCAATTGATCCCTTCTCTTCAAACGCTTTATCCACGGGTAGACGAAAATCTTTTGGATAATCTTGAAAGATTCAAAGACGTTGAAGCACTTTACGAGCAGGCTATTCAACTGCATAAGAAAAATTTGTTGGAACATACAGGCGATGAATTACACATTCCTGTTTTGAAATTATTAAAGGCACAACCTTTAAAGACTATTATTTATGAAATAATAAAGGAGTTTGGATTTACCACAAACCACGTAAAAGATGTGCTTCATTTATTAGAAAGTGAAACGGGTAAATACATAAATTCCGCAACGCACAAAATAATCAGGGACCGTAAATGGATCATCATTACTCCGCAATACTCAACAGAAGTTTCGGTGATTGTGATAGACGAAAATGATCACGACATCAATTTTGAAATTAGTAAAATAAAAATTGAAAAGCTGGAGCGTGCTGTTGTGAAAATTTCAGATGATAACCTAACGGCAACCCTGGATGCCAAGCATATTTCGTTTCCATTGCTATTAAGAAAGTGGAAAAAAGGCGATTACTTTTATCCTTTGGGAATGCAGAAAAAGAAGAAGATTGGCAAATTGCTCAATGATTTAAAAATTTCACTTCCCGATAAAGAAAAAGTATGGGTGATAGAGAGTAATAAAAAAATTATCTGGGTTGTTGGGAGGAGAATTGATGATCGTTTTAAAGTCACTAATCAAACGAAAGATATAATAAAGTTCCGCCTTATGGCACCGTGATTATTTTACGCGGATCAAGTGTTTTTATAGCCGTGATAAAATGATCCAGAACCGGGTAATCAGAAAAATACCTGCTCGTAACTATAAGAAATACTATTCCAAATAAGGCTCCCCATATATGTGCCGAATGATTGATGCGGCCGCCGCCTTTTTGACCCAACAAATAAGAAACAACGAGATAGATTATTCCGAATAAAAAGCCCATCATATAAACAGGAATAAATATCAGCCCGATTCCCTGCAGTGGATTAAAAATAATGTAAGCAAAAACAACCGCCGACACAGCTCCTGAAGCGCCAAGGCTGCGATAATTTGTATTCATTTTATTTTTAAGATAACTGGGGATTATGCATACTACCAGGGCAAGCAGGTACATGATCACGTACAATAGTTTTCCGGAGTTGCCGAATATCGCGGAAAAAATTTCTTCCGTTACATTTCCAAATAAATAAAACGCATACATGTTGAAGAAAAGATGGCCCACATCAGCATGAATAAAACCGCAGGTTATAAACCGGTAATATTGCTTTCTTTCGGTAATAGCAGGCGGATAAAAAATAAGGTCGCTCATTACTTTTTGATTGCTAAAAGCCAGGAGAGAAACGAGCACGGTAATTATAATAAGGATAACGGTAATGGTCATTAAACACAATTTTTATAAAGTGCCAAACATACAAATAAACTAAGCATGATGGTATTTTTCGTTTCTGTTAACGGTACATGCCCGGTAAATTTGCTCGGCGAGAATTAGCCGAACTAGTTGGTGAGGAAAAACCAGTTTCGATAAACTCCATTTGTAATTACATTTGCTCAAAATCGATTCATGCAGGCCGTAAGCACCGCCAATTAGAAAGATCAAATTCTTTTTACCTGCATTGGCATTATCCTGGATGAATTGAGCTACTTCAATTGAGTTCCATTGCTTTCCATTTTCGTCCAGCGCAACTAAAATATCCTCTGCCTGGAGCGTATCGAGTATTTTACCAGCTTCCCATTTTTTTATCTCACCTTCTGTTGCCGATGCAGCATTTTTTGCCGTTGGAAAAATTTTCCAATCAACAGGATAATAGTGAGAAATTCTTTTTGTAAACGTTTCGATGCCTTGCTGCACATAAGTTTCGTGCACTTTTCCGATAGTCCAAAAATAAATTTTCATAATTTTATAAAGGTGCAATATTCTAAAATATTCGACTGAAGAAATAATTTATTATTTTTGCGCCCCAAATGGCTTCGTAGCTCAATTGAATAGAGCATCTGACTACGGATCAGAAGGTTATAGGTTTGAATCCTATCGAGGTCACTAATAATCAAGCAGTTATGAAGTAAAATTTATGACTGCTTTTTCATTTGATATATGATTTGATACATGGTTTTTTTCAACTATTTCTTGATCATTAACAATTATTTAAAAAAGTTCTTTTAATAATTTTACTTTTTGCATTAGAAAAGTGTTGTTGCATTATTTAGAATATGAGTCTGTAATGAAGGAACCAAAAATCAAAATCGGCTTTTTTTATAAATATCTATCAAGTAAATTTTACCTAACAGAGATACCTGTCGAAAATAAAAAGACAGTTTTACTCCACTTGTTTTTTTGGAGAAGCCATGCTAAGGATACGATGAAAATTATGCGAACAGGAAGTTGTATTACGCTATTGAGCGACTTTGTACCTATCGAAGCAAAAACATTTTTCAGGTTGCTCTATTTCGAGGATTATGCAAAATATGCCTTCTGGACTTTTAATTCAACTTAAAAATCCACCGCCTGTGGCGGTGGTCATGTTCTGCTGGCTCCGCCTTAATTTTGGAGATGTCAAGTAAATATAAGAAGCTATCACATGTAGTATATAAATGCGATTATCATATAGTGTGGACGCCAA
>JBBRSV010000006.1:0-74254 GCA_038245055.1 Chitinophagales bacterium
TAAACCAAAAACCAATTAATAAATAAGAACATAATCCAACGCCTTCCCAACCCATATACATAATTACATAATTACCTCCCAATACCAGTAAAAGCATTGAGAAAACAAAAAGATTCAGGAAAGAAAAATATTTTGCATAGCCGGCCTGGTCCTCATCCTTCATGTAAGAAGTGGAATAAACATGAATGAGAAACCCCACGCCGGTAATAATGAGAAGGAAAACTGAAGTGAGCTGATCGATTTGAAATTCAAAAGGTATATTGAGCTTACTGATATTTATAAAAGAAAAATAATTAATATTTTGAGGAGTGAATCCTTCTTTTGAAACATTTATAACAACAAGAATGCTTAAGCAAAAAGATATAAAAATAACGAGGCTGCCAATAAATCCTGTAACTGACTTTGAAATAAATTTTCTTCCCAAACCATTGATCAGAAATCCAAGCAGGGGAAATAAAGGAATTAAATAAGCTACGTCAAATATATTAATCATAAATACTACCAGTATAATAGAAAAGAAAATAAATGTCTTCTCCCGGTTTAGTTTTTAAGCCTGTTCAAAAAATTTATATCAATTGATCTTGTATTTCTGTACATCATTACTATTATCGCCAGCCCCACACTTACTTCTGCCGCAGCAACTATCATTATAAAGAAAACAAATATCTGCGCGTTCATGGCCGCAGTTGCATCCAATACTCTTCCGGCAATGTGCATTTTTGAAAAACCTACCAACAATAAATTGACTGAATTGAGCATGAGTTCAATACACATAAACACAATAATAGAATTTCGCCTGGTAAGCGCGCCCACAACGCCTATACAAAATAAGGCGACCGATAAAAAGATGTACCATTTAATTTCCATGCTTATAACTTTACCAACAAATATTTTCTACATCAGCCTATTTTCTTTTCAAAAAAATTGCCTTACATCAGGCTGGTAGTTCTTTTTCTTTTTTTCCTATAACCACTGCTCCAATCATCGCACTTAAAAATAAAACGCTGCTCAGTTCGAAAGGAATTACATAATCCGTAAATAACAATCTTCCGAGATTTTTAATAAGTCCCACGTTTGTACCGGTCCTCATTATGGTATCATTACCCGATGATTGGGATAACGCAGCCACCAAAACAATTAATAAACTTAGGCCGGCAATTAGTCCGGCTGCTTTTAAATATATGTTTCCTGGAATTTCAGGATGCTCGTTGAGGTTGATGAACATAATAACAAAGGTGAAAAGCACCATGATAGCGCCCGCGTACACGATGATATTTACGATGGCGAGAAACTGGGCATTCATTAAAACATAATGCCCCGAGATGGCAAAGAAAACTACGATAAGCCAGAGCACACAGTATATCGGATTTTTGCTTATCACTACTCCAATTGCACCGACAATTGCCATAGCCGATAAAAACCAAAATAATATTTGTGTTGTTGTCATTTTAATTTTCTTGCTTCCTTCTAATTTATTTCTTAAAAAAATTCCTTTTCAAAGCCGGTATCATTTTTCATTTCCGTGGCCTTCCGGGTGAAGCTTGCGGCTGCCCTTTGCTTTTGCATAAGCTTCCGGATCCTCCTTTGGATGAGGGATTAATAAATCTGGCTTGCCATAAATAAAACCTTTACGCTGATAATTTGCCGGGGCAAATGTTTCACTCAAATAAACTGCATCTTTGGGGCAAGCTTCTTCACATAATCCGCAAAAAATACACCGCAACATATTGATCTCGTATTTGGCGGCATACTTTTCTTCCCGGTATAAATGCTCTTCGCCTGGTTGCCGTTCGGCGGCTTCCATGGTTATCGCTTCAGCAGGGCATGCAACAGCGCACAACCCACAGGCGGTACAGTTTTCACGTCCTTCTTCATCGCGATTTAATATTTGTAACCCACGAAAAACAGGACTGAACGGCCTTGTTTGTTCAGGATAATTTATGGTAACTTTTTTGCGAAAGATATGTTTGAAAGTGATGAGCATACCTCTTAGGATTTCGGGCAAATACATTCTTTCCAATAAAGTCATCTTTTTTCTCGAAACTGGTTTTATCTTATTAGTAAGTGCTTGCATAACTGCCTCCTCTTTTTCTCCCAATAATTAAAGGGATCAATTTATTGTTCGCAAAAGTATATTTTAATTTATAAGTGTTGCTCATTAAACTTTCTACTAATATTAATTAAGTTTAGAAATGCCAGTGATTTAGTTTCAATAAAATTAAAGCTCCTGTTATAAGCATATTTATAAGTGACAATGGTAAAAGAATTTTCCACCCGAGATTCATCAGTTGATCATACCTGAAACGCGGTATGGTCCACCGCACCCACATAAATAAAAATAAGAAGCAGGCGATTTTTACAAAAAATACCCCGCCTTGCAAAATGGCCATCCAGTTAGTTCCAATTTTATCAATTAAAGTAGCGTCATGTACAAAAGGAATATCATAACCCCCAAAATAGAGTGTCACCATTATGGCGCTGCTTAAAAACATGTTCACGTATTCTGAGAACAAATAAAATCCAAGTTTCATTGAGGAATATTCGGAATGATATCCGCCGATTAATTCGTTTTCCGCTTCAGCCAAATCAAAAGGTGTGCGATTGGTTTCTGCAAATGCACAAATAAGAAAAATAAGGAAGCCCAATGGTTGTTTAAAAATATTCCACCAGTTGTCCATTTGCTGGCCTACCATTTCTTTTAGGCTAAGCGTGCCCGTTATCATTAATAAAGCAATAAGCGTGATGCCCATTGCCAACTCATAGCTTACAATTTGTGAGGCTGCCCGCATTGCGCCCAACAACGAAAATTTATTATTACTTGCCCAGCCACCGATCATAATGCCATACACCCCCAAACTAACAATACCAAAAACGTATAATATACCAATATTTACATCAGCTATTTGAAGAGAAATATCACGATTAAATAAATGCACTTTGTTTCCCCAGGGCACCACCGCGCCAATCATTATTGCTGTGAGCATTGCAATACCGGGACCGAGAACAAAAAGAAATTTTGATGAAAATTTGGGAATGATCTCTTCCTTAAAAAATAATTTTAAACCATCAGCCAGCGGCTGTAACAAACCGAAAGGGCCGGCACGATTAGGCCCGCGCCTATCCTGAATAATTGCAGCAACTTTACGTTCAGCATAAGTTGAATACATCGCCACTACCAAAGATCCGCTTACGACGGCGATAATCAGAACCAACTTTTCTATTATTACCGCCCAGTCAATTACTAATAAATGCATAAGTGAAAATGTAAAATTTAAATAACCTGTTCTACTTTATTGCTGATAATTATTTCTAAAATTCTGGTTTAATATTTATTACATAGCCTGGCTTTATCCTTCTTTTATATCTGTTACATTGTGGCCGGTTGACATTGGTTCTCCATTAAAAGTATTAAACGTTGCCGGGCCGGGCAACTCATCAAGATGTACTTCCGGCTGATTCACTTTACTTTCCTCATGTATATCCATTAAAAGTAATGGGCTTCTTCCATTCAATAATTGGTCTAAAGGATCATGCGGCATCACTTTTACCTGGTAATGATTGGCAGATATAACTGAATGACGATTTATGGAAGTGGGTTTTTCAATCACCCAATCTGATGTTTGCTTTTTTTCAAACCTGCAGGTATTGCATATCCACATGGGCTTTCCGTTTTCATCACTCTGTACTTCGCCCCACTTGTCTCTTCTCGATGTAACCCGATACACTTCATCACCGCGGTTCCATAAAGTAACTTTTCCGCAACACTTATCGCAATCGCGATGCGCATCCATTGGCTTTAAAAACCAAACGCGGTTTTTAAATCTGAATGTGCGATCGGTGAGAGCACCAACCGGGCATACATCAATCATATTACCACTGAAATCATTTTCAATGGCTTTAGAAATATAAGTTGAAATATCAGAACGATCACCCCGATCTAATATGCCATGAACACGATTGTCTGTAAGCTGATCAGCCACGTAGACGCAACGGTAACAAAGAATACACCTTGTCATATGCAATTGAATATATGGGCCAATGTCTTCCCTAACAAAAGTGCGTCTTTTAAATTCGTAGCGTGTTTGCACAGCGCCATGCGCATAGCTTAGATCCTGCAGGTAACACTCACCCGCCTGGTCGCAAATAGGGCAATCCAGCGGATGGTTGATCAACAGAAATTCAACAATGCCTTTGCGCGCATCCAGAACTTTTTCACTGGTGATATTCTTTACCACCATTCCATCCATCACATTTGTTCTACATGATGCTACCAACTTAGGCATTGGCCTGGGATCAGCCGTTGAACCAGCAGCAACCTCCACAAGACATGTTCTGCATTTACCTCCGCTTCCGTCCAATTTACTGTAATAGCACATTGCCGGAGGAGCTACTTCTCCACCAATCATGCGGGCCGCATTTAAAATTGTTGTGCCGGGCGGAACATCAATGGTGATGTTATCTACCGTTATTTTAAAATTTGCAGGCGGTTCTTTTTTTATTTCTTCAGCCATTTATAATAAATCTATGTTTGAATTATAATGATTTTCTTTCAGGAATAATAGCCACTTTCTCAAAGTTATTATCTCATCACATTTTTCATTATTCAACATATCTAAAAACAATATTTTAAATCGTTGATCATCTCGTTGAGATACACTTTTTAAACTTACCAGGTCTTTCAAAGTATTTGGCAAATTATACTTTTCATCTCCTATATCTATTTTTCCTTTTTTTGACTCATTCAAAATCCATTTTTCTATTGCTGGACAAATCTGAATAAAGAAGTGTTTCTTTTTAGAATCTCTATGCTCAAAAAACTTTAATCCATTATGCGTTAGTCTTTCAACTTTATAAAAATCTTCCAAAGCCTTAAGTTCTATTTTATCTTCATCAATAATACCAACTGCAAAGTTATTTCTTAAAATATTGGAATTCATTCGTGCTGCTATCGAACTATTCCCTTTCTGATGATTTACTGAAAAAGGTTTTTGTAAAAGAACTTCAACCAAAAGTGTATCTAAATTACATTCCGGTAAAAAACATTTGTATACGTCAAACGACATCTTTTAAATAGTTCTCAAGATTAAAAAATAAGTCAATGCCGTATTGATACACTTCCGCTATTTCTTCACCACTTAGTCGTCTTATTATTGTTTCGCCATCAAGTAAACCAACAGCATAAATACTTAACTCATCCTTATCCATATCTTCCATAAAATCATTTAATACAAAAGGACTATGTGTTGCTATAAAAAATTGATTATTGTTTTCATCATGAATTATATCATGGGTAAGCCTTGAAATATACGGTGGAAACATGTGTGATTCCGGTTCTTCGAAAAGAAGAACAGAATTTTTATTTGTGAGTATAGCTGTTTTGAAAAAAATTAAACTTATTAAAGTGTCAGCCATTAAAGAAATTGGAATCGTCTGAATAATCCCATCCTTTATTGACAATATAGTCTTTACATCATTGCTTGAAATATCAATTATTAAATCTAAATTATAAGGTTTTAATAATTTAGAAAATTCTTTCTGAACATGCGGGTTATTAACTATTAATTCGAATAAATTTCTTCCGAAAGGAATTTTCAGTTCAAGTGCAGAAAAGCTTTCATTGAAAACTTTTGTTTCTGAATATTTGTAAGGCTTAACATTAAAAGTTTGCAATTCATTAATTCTACCAGAGAAATCATCAATTTTATCCGTACTACCCGAAAAGATTTGACTCATGCCTACTTTCATGTTTAAAAGGCCGGAATTAAATAAGAAATCTTTGCCATTGTGATCAATCAATCGAAATAGTAACCCATTCTCATCTTCATACTTTATGCTTAATGAGTACTTTTTATTTAATTCTATTATCGCTGGATTTTGAATATTGAAGTAATTAAATAATTGAGTTAGTTTCTCTAACCTAACCAAACCACTCAAACCAATCGGCCTCTTTTCACGAATAAAGGTTAACAAACTCAAAGCCTCCAAAATATTACTCTTTCCAACATTTGGATAACCAATAAAAACATTAACCCTCTTACACCCTTCAATTTTTTGATGGCGTATTGATTTAAAATTTTTTATTTCTATGTTATCTATCTTTTGCATTTTAGCTTTTATGCTGTTGCTGCCACCTCCAATGGATCAGCATAATGTGCCAGTCCATAATTTCTTTTCAGGCATTCTTCCGGATTTAAAATATGCCACTCAAACTCATCCCTGAAATGACGAATTGCCGCTGCAACAGGCCATGCGGCAGCATCTCCTAAAGGACAAATGGTGTTTCCTTCAATCTTCCTCTGAATATCCCATAATAAATCAATATCCTTCATTTCGCCTTTGCCATTCTCAATCTTGCTAAATATTTTTTCCATCCATCCTGTTCCTTCGCGGCAGGGCGAGCATTGTCCACAACTTTCATGACGATAAAATCTTGCGAGCGTTAATGTGTGGCGCACTATACACTGTTCTTCGTCTAACACAATAAAGCCTCCTGAACCCATCATACTTCCGGTTGCAAAGCCACCATCCGAAAGACTTTCATAGTTCATCATTCTTGTTTCACCTTTGGCCGTTTTCAATAAAAGATTTGCCGGCAAAATTGGGACTGAAGACCCACCGGGAATGCAGGCTTTAAGTCTTTTACCATTTTTTATACCACCACAATATTCATCACTGTAAATAAATTCTTCAACCGAAATCGTCATATCGATTTCATATACACCTGGTTTATTAATATTTCCGCACGCGGAGATCAGTTTTGTTCCGGTCGATTTTCCAACGCCAATTTTAGAATAAGCTTCTCCCCCGTTATTAATTATAGGAACAATAGATGCGATGGTTTCAACATTATTTACAACAGTTGGCCTGCCCCAAACACCTTTCACAGCAGGAAATGGTGGCTTTATTCTTGGCAAGCCTCTCTTACCTTCCAGGCTTTCCAAAAGGGCGGTTTCTTCACCACAAATATACGCTCCCGCGCCCCGATGCATATATATTTCGCAGTCAAAGCCACTGCCCAAAATATTTTTTCCTAGAAAGCCATTTTGTTTTGCTTCGCCAATTGCCTTTTCAAGAATATCATTTACCCAATCATACTCGCCGCGTATGTATATATAAGAAACATTGCTTCCCAAGGCGAACGACGAAACGATCATCCCTTCAATCAAAAGGTGCGGAATAAATTCCATGAGATACCTGTCTTTAAAAGTACCGGGCTCACTTTCATCTGCATTGCAAACCAGGTAACGCGCACCACCTTCCGGCTTGGCTAAAAAACTCCACTTTAATCCCGTAGGGAAACCCGCGCCACCACGACCTCTTAGCCCACTTTTTTTAACCTCTTCCACAATTTCAGCGGGCTGCATTTTTAATGCTTTTTCTACACTCTTATATCCACCTTCGCGCCGATAAACATCAAAATTGACGATGCCTTCCACGTGTGCATTATTCAATAATAATTTTATTCCCATAAATCAGTTTTTCTTCTCACAATTAAACATCCAGTGAACGCCAAATTTATCAGTCAGCATTCCAAATTTTGCGCCCCAAAACTGGTCCTGCAAGGGCATGGTAACTTTTCCGCCTTCACCCATTTTTGTGAACGCACTTTCAAGTTGATCGCCGGTTTCACATTCTACTGACAAAGTTATATTGTTATTAAACTCATCAGCTGCGTTAGTTGAATCCGAAGCCATTATCAAGGCATCTCCAAACTTCAACCTGCCGTGCACGATTTTATTTTTATACTCGTCATTTGTATTTACCGGTGAATCTCCATACCGGCCCATTTGCAAAATTTCTCCATCGAGTGCATCTTTATAAAAATTCAGCGCTTCTTCGCAATTTCCTTTAAAATTCAAGTAGGGAAATAATTTCATTATTTTATTTTAAAAATACTAATTATTAACTGCTGCTTTATGAATACATTCTTCTATAATTTGGTCAACTTTTTCTTTAGTTAAATGCTCCCGATACGTTTTTCCAAATTGCATCATTGGCGCATAACCACAAGCTCCGAGGCACTCCACCAACTTTAAAGTAAACATTCCGTCTTTTGTTGTTTCGCCATTTTTAATGGATAACTTTTGTTGTATATATTCAATTATTTCATCGCTACCGTTGAGCATGCAAGGCCCTGTTTGGCAAACTTCAAAAACATACCTGCCAACCGGTTTTGTGTTAAGCATTGAATAAAAGGTTGCCACTTCGTACACCTCAATTGGTTTTATATTTAATAAATATGCTACGTAATCCATTGCCGGAACATCCAACCAGCCGCCACCTTGCTGCTGCGCAATATGCAATACTGGTAATATGGCACTCTTCTGCTTTCCTTCGGGATAGCGGCCAATTATTTCATTGACTTTATTTAGTTGTTGCTCTGAAAAAATCATTATCGCTTAGTTAAATATCAAATTAATTTGCCGTTGAAATCAGGCATCCATTTCACCGGCTATCAAATTCAAACTACTCATTGTAATAATTGCATCGCTCAACATTCCGCCCTTCGTTAGCTCAGCATATGCCTGGTAATAAATAAAGCATGGGCGCCGAAAGTGCAACCGATAAGGTGCTCTTCCGCCATCGCTTATAAAATAAAATCCCAATTCACCATTAGCGCCTTCTACGGCAGAATATATTTCGCCGGCCGGCATTTCAATTTCACCCATAACTATTTTAAAGTGATAGATGAGCGCTTCCATTTTTGTATAAACATCTTTCTTATCAGGCAGGTAATATTCGGGTACATCCGCATGAAATATTTCTGCCTCTGCACCTTTAAATTCCTGCACCTTTTTGTAGGCGTCTTTAATAAGTTTCAGGCTTTGCCACATTTCTTCATTTCTTACAAGAAACCTGTCGTAGCAATCGCCTGTATTCCCAACCGGAATTGTGAATTCAAAATCTCCATAACTGCTATAAGGCGAATGAATTCTCACATCATAATCTACTCCTGCTGCGCGAAGGTTAGGACCTGTAAATCCATAGTTCAAAGCACGTTCAGCGCTTATAGGCCCAACGTCAATTGTACGATCCATAAATATCCTGTTACGGCTAAAAAGATTTTCAAATTCTTTCAGCACCACAGGCCATTCTTTTATAAATTTTTCAAGCTTTTGAAAAGCCTCATTTGTAAAATTTCTTTCAAAGCCCCCAATGCGCCCAATATTGGTCGTTAACCTTGATCCGCATATTTCTTCATAAATTTCATAAATAAGTTCACGGTATTGCATTACGTATAAGAAGCCCGTGTATGCTCCGGAATCTACGCCTACAATTGAATTGCAAATTAAATGATCGGAAATGCGCGCCAACTCCATTATAATAATGCGGAGATAATCCACACGCTTGGGAGTTTTCACACCCAATAGTCTTTCGCAGCAAATATGCCAGCCCATATTATTTATGGGAGAAGAGCAATAGTTCAGCCGGTCTGTAAGAGGAGTAATTTGATAAAGAGGCCGGTGCTCTGCAATTTTTTCAAAAGCCCTGTGGATATAACCAACAGTTTGCACTGCATCTACCACACGTTCGCCATCAAGCTCAACAATATTTTGAAACACCCCATGCGTTGATGGATGCGTGGGCCCAAGATTTAAAGTGGTAGTTTTCTTTTCTAAAGAGTGTTCCGGTAGTTTTATATGATGTTGTGTTTCTGGCATATTAGTTTTCTATCAGTATCCAATCAATCTTGATCTTGAGGCAAATTTTTCAGGTGGATTTTTTCTTTCCGCGATTTCAATTCACCCAGCGATACTCCGAAATTCACCAAAGCTGCGCCAAACCCTATACCTAAAAAACAATCTCTCAGATTACTTTCTGGAACAAAACTGGCGACTGTCAGTGCAAGGAGAATTAATCCGTTTACGATTACGTTGCGGTATTTGTTATAAATTAAATACATAAAAAAGTTTTATAAATATTAATCTCTTCCAAACATTTCATCATCTTTATCAATACGCGTTTGTTCCTCAAGTGGATATTCCTTTCTCATTGGAAAATAATCCATTTCATCAGCATTTAATATCCTTACGAGATTGGGATGGCCTTTGAAAATAATACCGTAAAAATCATAGGTTTCTCTTTCCATCCAATTGGCAGCAGCGTATAAGGCGGTAGCGCTAAATACTTCAGGCTTTGCACTCGCGGTAAAAACTTTGAACCGGATCCTTATATTCTCAACAAGATTATGAAGATGATAAACGATCGCTAACTCTTCATCTTTCTTATCAGGATAATGTACAGCACAAAGGTCTGTAAGAAATCGAAACTGAAGCGCTGGGTCATCAAATAAAAACTGGAGCACTTTGAGGTTTAAATCTTTGTGAGAAAAGAAGGTGAGCATTCCATATGGTTCGCTCCAATCATAAATTTCTTCGCCAAATTTTTCCGTTAGGTGCTGCCTGATTGTTTCGTTCGATAATGCCATTTATTCTTTAAATTATTCCTTTTGATTTTAGAAAATATTTAGGCCAATAAATATTTGCATGCTATTGAATTCCGTAACTGTTCATCAAATCTTTGTACCGCTCAGAATTTCTGCGTCTCAAACTTTCTTTACCAACAAGATCCTGAACTTTCATAAATCCATCCAATACAGCTTCTGGCCTCGGAGGACAGCCCGGAACGTAAACGTCTACAGGAATTATTTGGTCAATTCCCTGAAGCACTGCATAAGAATCAAATATTCCGCCGCTGCTTGCGCAAGCACCCATTGCTAAAACCCAGCGTGGTTCAGACATTTGGAGATAAACCTGCTTAACAATGGGAGCCATTTTTTTTGCAATAGTCCCCATCACCATCAATAAATCACATTGTCTTGGAGAAAAACTCACTCTTTCCGATCCGAACCTGGCAAGGTCATAATGGGAAGCCATTAAAGCCATAAATTCTATACCGCAACAACTCGTCGCAAAAGGTAAAGGCCAAATAGAATTTTTTCTGGCAAGGCCTACAACATCATTCAGTTTTGTTGCAAAAAATCCCTCTCCCTGGAAACCTTCAGGGCCTTCTGCTAATGCTAGCGGTGCTTCTACACGTTTATTTGTAAGATTATATTGAACAGGACGAGCCATTTTTTTAATTTTTGCTTTTTTTTATTTTCACCTGGTCATCAAAAATGACCAATCATTTTCCTAAAATCTATGCTTATACTATTCTTCCCAATTTAAAGCGCCCTTTTTAATAATATAAATAAAGCCGGCCAGGAAAAATCCGACGAACATGACGATCGCCAGAAAACCATGCCACCCCAAATCACGGAAATTGACTGCATACGGATAGAAAAAAATAACTTCCACATCAAATAAAACAAATAATATAGCTACTAAAAAATATTTGATGGCCATTGGCTGGCGGGCATTTCCTTGTCCTTCAATTCCACTTTCAAAATTTTCGAGTTTTTCATCGGTTTTCCTCTTCGGACCTAGTATGTGAGTCAACACCAATATTCCACCAACTAAAATTATTGCAAATATTAATTGTATGCCAATTGGAAGATAATCTAAAGTCGAACCACCGTAGGGTGACGCTTGTAAATAAAAAGATTGTATCAATATAGAAAATATAATATGCAAAAATACGACAGGCTAACGAATTTTCCATAACGTATAATGGCAATTGTCAAGACATAAATTAGTAAAATAAAATTTAATCATCGTGATAAATATGGATGGAAATTTTTAAAAAAAAAGCCCCGCTAAAATAGCAGGGCTTAATCATCATAATTTTATTTTATTTTTTACCTGGTGAAGCACCTCCTTTAGAAGGCTTTGCTGGCTGGGCTGATAAAGCTTTATTATTTGCGATGGCTTGTGCATCATTCGGGTCAAGAATGAGTATTTTTTTATTCCATTCTATAGCTGCATCTTTATCATGCTTTACATTATAAGCATAGGCTACCATATACCTGTAAGCAGTAATCTCATTTGCTTTGACTTTATCCTTTTCTGTAGAAGTGTCGGCAATGGCAATTACTTTTTCGTAATAAGGCTTCGCAAGTCCTAAGGTACCGGTGGTGTCTATACCTTCACTGGCTCTTGCCCTCATGTAGGCTCCAAAAATATCTTCAGGATATTTTTGCATATATAGTCCAAAAACTGAATCAGATCCTTTATAATTGCCACCGCGATAATCGTTATATCCGGCATAATACAAATCTACTTTGCCATAATCTGGCTTTAAGGTTAAAATTTTTGTATACCATTTTCCTGCATCGGCAAATTTTTGAGCAGCAACAAGGCTTTCGGCTGTGGATTTTACATAATCAAGTTTATTAGCCGGAATAGTATCTATTGCAATTGCCTTATCTACATAGTGCGAAGCCAATGAATCGTTACCAGGGAATTTTAAAAGAACCTTGGCATAAGTAGCATAGTCATTCGGGCCAATTTTTTCAGGGTTTACTTTTGCGAAAAACTCTTCGAAATATTTTTTTGCATTTAAGGAATCTCCCATCTTATCATATGAATACGCTTTCAAACCATATAAATTCGGGAATGGTTTTTCACCAGCTGAAGTAATACATTCGTCAGATTTTGAGATAGCCTGTTGGTATAATTTTGAAACATATAAAAGCGAAGCTTCTGCATAACAGTTTTTAGAATCTGGATCAGCTACAGCAATATATTTGTTTAAATAATCCCTGGCCTTATTCACATCGCGCAGGTAGTAATAATTATACAACCAATAATCTACCGGGGCAAAGTTGGGATCCGCAGCCATTGCCGCATCATAATATTTCATGTAGATCGGTTCCTGGCCATAACCTTGTGTTTCGTAAATCCTGCCTATCATAAAACTGGCTCTTGCACTCTTAGGATTTAGCGATAATGCATTTTGATAAGCAATCGTTGCGTTAGCTCCATCAATTTGCTTTCTGTATGCATCTCCCAGCGCTAATTCAATTTCTGCATTTTTTTTATCCTTGTCGGCGGCCTGGTTTAATTTGTCAATAGCATAAACCGGATCACCATCTTTTGTATCAACGTTTGCAGTACCTACCGCAAGAAGAATTTCTGGTAACTCTTTCTTCTTCGTGAGATTTATAGCAGATTCGAATAAATTACGTGCGTCCGTTTTTTTACCTTCCATTAAATCAATTTCACCCATTCCGACCATGAGTAATGCCTGGTTTGGATTTGCCTGCAATGTTTTTTGGTACAATGCCTTTGCTGCAGCGGTATCAGGATTTTCATCATTTTTTATATAAGTCTGACCGAGCCAATACACCGCTTCTATATCATTCGGATTAGCAGTTACCAATTTGCTAAACACATTTTTAGCGCTTGTATATCTCTCATAGTCTAAAAACTTTTTTCCGTCATCAATACTTTGGGCAAAAATTACATTTCCAAGAAAGATAAAAGATAATAAGAGGCTAATTTGTTTCATTTTTTGCATTTTACTAGATTTTGATTAATAGACTATTTTAATTTCAATAAGTTGCAGTCCTTATGCTAAAATTCATTTTTGCAGGCCATAAATAAGCGCGTTTAAATATTAGTTGCCCTTTTTCATACTGAAGAAAATTAGCAAATCCACCGCCAAGCCCTGAATAATTCTCCTTTAATATGTAATACAAACCGCGTACCAACGGGTAGCGCCCCGTTAAGATGTTTGCCACATAAGGCTTTACAAAAGATTTTTCGGGGCATGAACATTCGAGTGAGGCTACCCTTACCTTCTTAAGGAAAGTTAGTTGCGAAGTGTCTTCTTTATTTCCTATCCAACTCACGCCGACAAACCCTAATACATTCTGGTGATCTGAAACATAATTTATTACACCCAAACTATTTTTTTCTGCAAATACCCTTCTAGGGTCAAATGGCTTTCCTTTAAGGATAGAATCTATGGCAAAACGAATCGTACTCGTTTCTTTTAAACCATCAAATACCGCCAATTGTTTATCTCCCGTAGATCCATCCAATATTCCGCGGATCTTTTCCATTGAAAAAATTGAATCGGGATCTTTATCATTTACAATTACTGCTACGGCGTCATAAGCAATCTTAGTGAATGAAGGATAAAATGAAAAGCTATCCTTGTAAAATTTTTCCTCATTATCGGTAAGCCCGCGGGTAACGATGATCATCCTTGTGCTATCTTTCAATAAATCTTTGAAACATTCTGCTTCAGGCTTATATTCCGGAATTATTTTGGCTTTAGGATATAATGCCTCAAATACCTGGATCTGAGAATCGATAACCGGCTTAAACGATTCATCAACGCTTATATGTATTGTTCCACTTGTAGGCGAATCCAGGTCAGGGCGCTCATTGTTACCATTGCAGCCTGTAAAAATAAATACAACAAAAGTGGCAAGGATTAAAAACCAGTTGCCGTTAAATCCTGACTTCGAATTCATATTAATTAGTGTAATCTTTTTTTATTCCCCTGTAAACACGCCAGCCACCATAAATAATAACTAAAACCGCAAATATTTTTCCTGCAATACTCTCCGTAAAATTATTGAAAAGATGAAATTGTTTTGCAAATATTATAATAACTCCAACTCCAAGATATATAAACCCCATGCCAAGATCCATAATACTTTTCATCAAAATATATCGCTTCGTTTTCGAATCGGGCGTATTTTCAAATTCTTCAAGACTCATATTATAAAATTAACTACGGTGCGCTGAAAGATAAAATAAAATAGAGAAAATGTGTTTAAATTAAATGTAAACATTTTGATATAAATGAAAATGATGATCAGAATGGATTAGAAAACTTAACGGGGACGATGTAATAAAGGGACACATTTTCTCCATTGCTTTTACCAGGGTTCCACAAGGGCATCTTCTTCAACACGCTTAATACTTCCTCATCAAAAGCCCTTCCACCCGATTTTATTACTTCAAATCCTTCTAACCTGCCACTATAATTCACTACAAATTTTATTTTCACTGATATTTCTTCACCCTGTTCAACATCTTCCGGTGATTTAATATTATTTTTCAGAAAAAGAAGTAAAGCCTTAATCCCTCCAGGATATTCCGGCATGACGTCGGCCTCTTCCAAAACAACCCTTTTTTTTGGCTTTACCTCAGGTATTATAGTCGAATTAGGTTCATTGGTTTCTTTAAATCTTCCGGGATCATATCCATCTCCCGGCTGCAGCGAATTGCTCCCTGGCAATTCAACAGGATTTAAAGACTGAATAATTTCAGGAGCTGTTGCAGGCAATTTGTTAATATTAATAGAAGCTACAATTTTCGGAGGAATTTCAATTTCGGGAATTTTCTTATTTGGAGCAGGCAATTTATTAAAGATGTTTGCCGCATTTTTAATCGGGTGAAATTCCGCTATTGTTTTATCAGGTACAAAAAAAATACTTTTTTCCTTGCCTGAAACCTTTGTGGTATTTGTTGAAAATAGCAAACATAGAATAATACAAATTCCCGCTGTTGAAATTAAGGCGGCACACATCCGGGGATTATAGGAAACGCGTAATTCGTATGCACCATAGCTTTTGTTTCGATTTTCAAAGAGTATGTCCAACAAATTGCTTTGTAAAATAGTTTCCTGGTTCATGATTTTATTTTTTTGAAAAAGAAACGCTTTGCACTTCTTTATGAGTAAAATTGTTAATCAAAAACCGGCTGCTTTGGTAGTAAGATGCATTTGTATTTTTCTTTCCATAAAAAATTTATTTCAAAATTTATTGCTTTTCAAATGGGCGGAGTAAAGTGACCAGACTCAATAGCCCAGTAAAATTGAATACCATATTTTTGCGGCTTATTTAAAATATTACTGAGGTCAAAAATGAAACCATCATTACCACAGGGCACCAGGGACTTTACTACTGAAACGATTCGCAGGCGCCAATTTATTCTTGAAAATATTAAAGACGTTTTTGAGCTTTATGGGTTTGAACCGTTAGAAACGCCCGCCATAGAAAATCTTGAAACGCTCACAGGAAAGTACGGTGATGAAGGCGATAAACTTATTTTCAAGATATTAAATAATGGCCTTGATAATCCGGCAAAAAAAGAAGAAACTATAAAAAACTTTGGAAGAATACTAGAAGGAAAGAATGATAAAGGAATCACAGAAAGGGCGCTTCGTTATGATCTTACTATTCCATTCGCGAGATTTATTTCTATGAATTATGGCAAACTAACAATGCCGTATAAACGCTATCAAATGCAAAGCGTTTGGAGAGCAGACAGGCCTCAAAAAGGCCGATACCGGGAATTTTTTCAATGTGATGCCGACATAGCAGGAACGAATTCTCTTATAAGTGATGCGGAACTGGCGCTGATCTACCAGCAGGTTTTTAAAAACTTAAACATCCCAACGGAATTAAAAATAAACAGCCGCAAAATACTTTCGGCGCTTGCTGAAAAATGCGGAGGTGCTGATAAAATGACGGCAATTACTGTTGCGATTGATAAGCTCGATAAAATTGGATTAGCAAAAGTAAAAGAGGAATTGTCAACCAACGGGCTTTCAGAAAAGGAAATTTCAACAGTCGAAAACTATTTACAAATTGACGGAAACAACGAAGAAAAACTTCAGAAAGCGTTCGTTCTTTTTGAAGGCATTGAAATTGGTAAAGCCGGAATACATGAAATAAAAACCATCCTTGAATATATTGATTCTGCAAAAAGCGCTTCGGAAATAACCACTTTAAATATCGATTTTACTTTGGCAAGAGGCCTTAATTATTACACGGGAGTTATTTACGAAGTGAAAGCAAGCAATGTAGAAATAGGAAGCATAGGCGGAGGCGGGCGATATGATGACCTTACTGGTTTATTCGATTTACCAAATATTCCGGGAGTGGGAATTAGTTTTGGAGTAGACAGGATTTTTGATGTCATGACTGAATTACAAATATTCCCCGAAACTATAAATAAATCCACCCATATTTTATTCTTCAATCTTGGCGAAAATGAATCAAAATTTGCTTTCAAAGAAATGCAAATTCTAAGAAGCAAAGGGGTAAGTTGCGAGCTCTTTTACGAACAGACAAAAATGGATAAGCAGTTTAAGTATGCGTCCAAAAAAGACATTCCATTTGTTGTAATTATTGGCTCGAATGAGCTTCAGCAAAAAACATGCGTTATAAAAGATTTGAAAAAAGGTGAACAACAAACCATCCCTGTACAAAACCTTTCTTCCTATTTTTAAAGAAGAAACGGGTTACTTTACTTAATTTTTGCGATTAAAAATAGGTTATATTAGTTTTTGAATTGAGCTTTTTAAAATCTTTATCGAACCGCATATTTTACAAAATATAAACTCATTATTATGAAATCTTTTTCAAGGCTTTCTTTGCTGTTTGTTGCAGTTGCGCTTTTAGTTTCATCATGTAGTAAGAAAAACAATGAGGGTAAAATGATCCCTAAAAATGCAATGGTCGTTTTTCATCTAAATACAAAATCTTTAAAAGAGAAACTCAGCTGGGACGATATAAAGCAGGCAGACTGGTATAAGCAAGCGTACGGAGATACTGCAACTTCAGAATGGCTGAAGAAACTTATGGCGAATCCCGAAAACAGTGGAATAGATTTGAATGACGGCTTGGTCCTTTTTGCTCAAAAGAATTTAGATACCGATGGCGAAATGGTTTTAGAGGGCTCTCTTAAAAATGAATCAGATTTTGCGCAATTCAATAAGAACCTTGATTCAACAGCTACCATAAAAAAAGATGGCGATTTGAATTTCATTTCAATAAAAGGCAAAGCCGTTGCTGCTTGGGACAATAAACATTTCACCTACGCTTTTGACGCTAATGCCGCAAGATCAAAATTGAGTGAAATGGTGCCTGCGACCAATACCGGAAATATGCAACCGCTCGTAGATAGAAGCGCTGCTTTGTCGGCATTTTGCAAGAGCCTTTTTTCTTTAAAGTCTGATAGCAGCCTTTCAGATAATTCACGTTTCACAAGCCTCCTTAAAGAAAATGGCGACATTCATGTTTGGGTAAATACAGAGGAGATAACGAAAAATTCATCTGCTATGGGAATGGTTGGTATGTTAAAACTTGATGTTTTTTTAAAAGATAATATAAGCACTTATACGGTAAATTTTGATAATGGAAAGATCAATGTAAACCAGAAATTATATGCAGGAAAAGAGCTAAGTGATTTCCTAAAAAAATATAGCGGCGATAACATACATACGGATTTGATTAAAAATATTCCTTCGCAAAATGTGCTGGGCGTTTTCGCCATGAATTTTAAACCTGAAGGCTTGAAGGGACTTATCAAGCTTACAGGCATGGATGGTTTTTTAAACATGTATACAGGGCAAATGGGTTTTAATCTTGATGATTTTGTTAAGGCAAATAAAGGTGAAATAATGCTGACGCTTACTGATCTCAGCATGAAAAATGTATCCTATAACGGTACTGAAGTACCTAACAATTCTGATTCAATGGCCGTGCAAAAGCCAGATATGAATTTTTTATTTTCTGTTGCGATTGGAGATAAGCCAAGTTTTCAAAAGCTAGTAGATGCCGGTAAAAAAATGTCAGCACAATTGGGAAGCAATGATACTTCAATCGCCTACGGGCAAAACGAAAAATATTTTGTAGTCAGTAACCATCAAAATTTTCTGAACGGTTATCTCGCGGGTACTTCCAACAACAAATATGATTTTCTTGATAAAATAAACGGTCATCCTATCGCTTTTTTTGTTGACATTCATAAAATTCTAACAGCGGTTTCATCTGCCAAAAAAATGGATGCCGAGAACCAATTAATTATGGACGAGAGTTATAAACTGTGGAACAACGTTTTCGCAACCGGTGGAGAGTTTAAAGATGGCGCTCTGGTGGGAAATACTGCAATTAATTTGATTGATCAAAGCACCAACAGTCTGAAACAACTGAACCGATATTTCAACATTATAGCTAAAGTTGAAATGGCAAAAAAAGAACGGGAGAAGGCCGGCATGAGTAAAACAGATTCTTTAATGATCCCTCCGCCAATTGATACAGTTGGCCACAAATAATATATTTATGTTGCACGGTAAAAGAGTAAAAATATTATGCAGATAAACCTGCAGGAAATTCTACCCGATCATATTCCAAAAGAAAATATAGCCGCTTCAGAGATTTGGGCTAAAAATGTTACTATTACAAAGGGTGAGCATTTACATATCGTAGCTCCTTCAGGCAAAGGAAAAACTTCTTTAATTCATTTTATTTATGGATTAAGAAAGGATTACAAGGGTTCCATATTTTATGATGACACAAACATTAAAAGTCTTACTACCGAAGGATTTTCTTCGTTCAGGCAACATAAAATCGGCATCATTTTCCAGGATCTAAGATTTTTTGAAGAGCAATCAGCACGAGAAAATTTGGAAATTAAACGCATGCTTGATCCTTTTTACCAGCCAGATATAATTGAGAAAATGGCCGAAAAGCTCGGTGTTGAAAAGAAGTTAAACCAACAAATAAAAACCTGTAGCTACGGCGAACAGCAACGCATTGCAATCATCCGTTCGTTAATGCAACCATTCGATTTTTTATTATTGGATGAGCCATATAGCCACCTGGATGAAGCCAATAGAAAAAAAGCGATGGACCTGATTTACGAAGAATGTGAAAAACGAAAAGCTGCAATGATTTTTGCAGACCTAAAGCCAATTGATTTTTTGAAAGGCGAAAAGGTGTTGATGCTCTGATTGAATCAGGTTGCGAATAAATTGTTCACTTAGATTTAATCAATCATTAGATTTTCTTTTAAGAATTAATAAAACACATGGAGTTATCTTATAAAAATATTGAGCCTCTGATCATGTCGGGGAAAAATGTTTTTACAAAATGGCTCGGCTATTTTGGATTATGGATCGGCGTGTTATTGTTGTTGGTTTCTATGCAAATGTTTATCAACATTCAGCATTTACTTAAAGAAAACAGCCCGCGAAAAAATGGTTACGATTTTATTTCCATTTCAAAGAACATTACCAATGACAATATGGGCAAGGATAATACATTTACCAGCGCAGACCTGCTCAATTTAAAATCCAAATCAGAAATTGAAAATGTTGCCCCACTTATTGCCAATCAATTTTTAGTGCGTGCAACTGCAGGAGATGTCATTCCCTTCAGCACTGACCTTTTCCTTGAAAGTATAAATAGCGATTTTATTGATTCAGTTCCGCAATCTTTTACCTGGAAGCCGGGCCAAATAGTTGTGCCTATTATTTTTTCGTCTGATTTTTTGGAAATGTACAATGTATTTGCACCTGCGCAAGGCCTGCCGCAGCTTTCCCCAAAAACAATTTCTTCGGTTAATATAATTTTAGAATGTTCCGGGCCAAGGGGCAGGCAAAATTTTAAGGGAAATATTGTGGCCTTAACTGATCGAATCAATTCTATTCTTGTTCCTCAATCATTTATCAGTTGGGGCAATTTTTATTTTACAGGAGATACTACCGTCCATGCTTCAAGAGTTTACATTAAAACCAAAGATGCGAATGATCCCCGGCTAATATCATTTTTAGATCAACAGGATTATCATCTAAACAAAGACAAAATAAAATTTGGCCGCATTAAAAGTATTTTACAAAATATCGTTAGCACATTAGGTGTTTTTGGTATCCTCGTGATTGTTTTAGCATTAATGTTATTTTCATTTTACTTGCAACTGATGATCGCGAAAAGTAAAGACAATCTTCGACTATTGCTTACGCTAGGTTATTCTCCTAACTGGCTTGGAAACAGTGTAGCGAAAACCTGGCTACCGGTTTATCTAACTATTATAGTTGCAGCGTTGGTTGTTACCGAAATTCTTCACCTATTGTTCATCCGGCTTTCATTTGTAGATAAAGCAGATATATCTTTTTTATTAGACTGGAGTGTTTGGTTAATCGCAGTCATATTGTTGGCACTAACGTTGTTTATTAATTCCCGTTTGGTCAATAAAGAATTGAATAAAATTGTTTGATAAAAAAATAGATTTTTATAAAACGTTTTCAAAAATAATCGACGCGCCTTGTCCAACGCCTACACACATGGTAGCCAGTCCAAATCTTGATCCACGCCTTTTCATTTCATACAATAAGGTTGTGGAAATTCGCGCGCCGCTGCATCCCAACGGATGACCAATGGCAATAGATCCGCCGTTTACATTTACTTTCTGAAGATCGAGGCCGAGTTCATGTATGCAGGCAATGGACTGCGATGCAAAAGCTTCATTCAATTCTATTAAATCAATATCACTAACGGTGAGGCCCGCACGCTTTAAAGCTTTTTGCGTTGCAGGCACAGGCCCAATTCCCATAATTGAAGGATCAACGCCTGCAATCGCCATACTTTTAACGATGGCCATTGGCTTGAGATTATATTTTTTAACCATTGCATCATTTGCAAGAAATAACATGGCAGCACCGTCATTTATTCCTGATGAATTTCCGGCTGTGACAGTGCCATCCTTTAAAAATGCCGGCCTCAGTTGAGAAAGCTTTTCAAGCGATGTTTTTCTTGGATGTTCATCTTTTTCGAAAATAATTTGTTCAGTTTTATTGGGAGTTATTTCAACCGGAACAATTTCGTCTTTCCATTTACCTGCAGCGAGTGCTGCAAAATATTTTAACTGGCTTTCCAAAGCAAATTCATCTTGCGCATGCCTGGATATTTTCCATTGTTTCGCTACGTTTTCGGCGGTTTCTCCCATTGAATACGGATAATATTTATCAGTTAATTTTTTATTAGGAAAACGCCAGCCAATCGTAGAATCATATATTTCAGACTTTCTACTGAAGGCAGCGTCAGCTTTAGTAATTACAAAAGGAGCTCTCGTCATGCTTTCCACTCCGCCGGCTATAAAAAAATTTCCGTCACCACACATAATTGCCCGGGATGCATCCATAATTGCCTGTAGCCCGCTTGCACATAAGCGATTAACAGTATTACCAGGTACAGATACCGGAAGGCCTGCCAGCAAACCCGCCATACGCGCCACATTGCGGTTATCTTCACCCGCCTGGTTCGCATCTCCTGCAATCACATCCTCAATTTCACCCGGATCAATTTTACCATTTCTTTTCATAAGAGCTTCTATAACATTAGCTAAAAGGTCATCGGGTCGGATAGTGCTCAGCGAGCCACCATACCTTCCTACAGCGGTTCTTAATGCGTCAATTACATATACAGTTTCCATGTTAAAGTCTGATTTAAAAGTTATGCAAGGTAATTGTTTCCGGTTTTCATTGTAACCTGGCCGCCATTAATAAGCACATGAAAGCGAATTTTTTCCGCAATAAATTTATTGCTTAACAATTTTTACGAATGAACCAGTGGCACAAATTCTATCTTTGCGCCATGAATTCTAAAAAAAATATCAGAACACTTTCTCTTGACGAACTAACGGAATATTTTAAAACCATTGGTGAAAAAAAATTCAGAACAAAACAAGTTTGGGAATGGCTTTGGCAAAAACACGCTACAAGCTTTGATGATATGACCAACCTTAGTAAAGAATTCAGGCAAAGCCTGGAGGAAAACTTTTCATTGCCTGTAATAATAAATGATGCTACACAATTCAGCAATGATGGCACTGTAAAAACAAGATTTAAAACTTTTGACGGCCATTTAGTTGAAGGCGTATTAATCCCGGTAGATAACCGGCAAACCGCTTGTGTGTCCTCACAGGTGGGTTGCAGCCTTAGTTGCAAATTTTGCGCAACAGGCTACATGGAGAAAAAAAGAAATCTTCATTTTGATGAAATATATGATGAAGTTGTTTTGCTAAATCAAATGGCAGAAAAAACTTATGGTAAAAAATTAAGCAATATTGTTTTCATGGGAATGGGTGAGCCTTTGCTCAATTATAAAAATGTTTTGAAAGCGATTGAAAGAATTACGGCCCAGGATGGTTTGGGTATGAGTGCAAAAAGAGTTACCGTTTCTACGGCAGGAGTTGCAAAAATGATAAAGCAACTGGGCGATGACGGCGTAAAGTTTAACCTTGCCGTTTCGCTTCACGCGGCTAATGATAAAAAAAGAAATGAAATAATGCCTATTAATGAAAGCAACAACATTAAAGCATTGATAGAAGCACTTAATTATTTTTTTGCTAAAACAAAAAACGATATCACGTTTGAATACATTTTATTCAAGGGCGAAAATGATTCGATTCAGGACGCTGACGACCTGATAAAAATCTACAAACAAGTGCCCGTTCACCTGGTTAATATTATTGAATATAACCCAATAGAAAATGCAAGTTTTGTAAAGCCGGATAAAGATGCCACGCAAAAATTTATGGATTACCTTGCTGCACATCGCGTAAATGTGAGGCTAAGAATTAGCCGCGGTAAAGATATTGATGCTGCATGCGGACAGCTTGCTAATAAAAATCTCGTTCACGCTGAATAAGTTCCTTCCAAATCTTCTTTAACAATTTATTTCACTCGGAAATTAAACCGGGTGTTTTTGCTTGAGTCTATAACCCAAACAAATAATGATTACACACATGAAAAAATATTTATTAGCCTTATCTGCTTTTACAGTTATGGCATTTGCAGCCAATGCACAGGAAAAAAGTAATTCAAACGAATCTTCGGATAAGCAGCATCAAGTACATATGAATCGTGATAAGCATGGAGATGGAATGAGCATGCACCATCATCGAGGCGGAATGATGCGTCATATGAATTTTACTGACGCTCAAAAGCAGCAAGCCAAAGCACTTAACACAGATTATACAAACAAAGTAAAAGATCTTGAAAAAGATCAAAATATCACGCTCAAAGATTACCGCGCCAAAAAAGCCATTCTTGAGCAGGAAAGAAAATCAAAATTCCAGGCGCTCTTAACACCTGAGCAAAAAGATAAAATTGTGCAAGGAAAAAAAGAAATGCATGAGAAGAGAGAAATGATGGGTAAAAAAAGAATGGATAAGATGAAATCTGATTTAAACTTAACTGATGCACAGGTTGAAAAAATTACGGAGCAAAGGAAAAGTTCTATGGAAAAAATGAAAGAAATCAGGGAAAACTCATCACTCACACAAGGGCAAAAAAAGGAAAAATTTATGGACCTGAGGAAAAGTTCTCATGAAAGTATGAGCAGCATCTTAAATGCTGACCAAATAAAAAAGTGGGATGAACTGAGGCAGAACAGGATTAATGAAATGAAAAACAGGCATTCAAATAAAGATTCTTAAAAATAATTTCCCTTTGAAAATTGCGGGTGGGCCAAAATGGTTCACCTGTTTTTTTTATATTTGCCGCTCATACTGTTGAAAAAACAGCAAATCAATTCACGATGAGCCAGCAACCTTTCCAAAAATACATCAATCCAAAAAATAATGCTGCAGTAAAAGAAAAACACAAGCAGGATAAAAAAATTTCAAAAAAACAAAAGGCGGCGGCGATTGAAA
Organism: Chitinophagales bacterium; assembly: GCA_038245055.1. GTDB lineage: Bacteria > Bacteroidota > Bacteroidia > Chitinophagales > Chitinophagaceae > Ginsengibacter. The sequence goes on from JBBRSV010000006.1 coordinate 24,345, forward strand.
AACATTTCGAAGAAAAAAGAGCATTGCGCTATCGCGGATTTTCAGCTAACAAGCCACCTGACGCTGAACCAACAGCAAAGCCAGCCAGAAAACAAAAATATCCTCAGCCAAAAAAAGATGCCGCAGTAACTCCGGAAACTCCTAAAAAAAATACAGACGCTTCCACAATGCCGTTGAATAAATATTTAGCGCATTGTGGAGTTACCTCACGCAGAGATGCCGTTTCATTAATTATAGATGGAAAAGTGTCCGTTAATAAAAATATTGTAACGCAGCCGGCATTTAAGGTGAATGAAAAGGACGATGTGTTTTTTAATGGAAAGAAATTGTATGTAACGAAAAATCTTGTCTACATTTTACTAAACAAACCCAAGGATTACATTACCACTACAGATGATCCGCAGAATAGAAAAACAGTTTTACAGCTTACTAAAAATGCTACTGACCAAAGAATATATCCCGTCGGGAGACTTGATAGAAATACTTCGGGCGTGCTGTTATTAACCAATGATGGTAATTTAACCCAGGAACTTACCCATCCAAGTTTCAACATAAAAAAAGTATACGAAGTAAAGCTGGATAAGCCTTTAACAAAAACTGACTTTGATAAAATTTTAAAAGGATTAAAATTAATTGACGGAGAAATTTTTGCAGATGCATTGGCTTATGCTGATTCAAAAGATAAATCTGTAATTGGCATCGAATTACATAGCGGCCGTAATCGCATTGTACGGCGCATATTTGAACATTTGGGCTATGATGTAAAAGGCCTTGACAGAGTTATGTATGCTAACCTCACTAAAAAAAATGTAGAGCGAGGCAAGTGGCGTTACTTAAGTGAAAAAGAAATTCGTTTATTAAAATACATGAATAAACAAAAAAATATCCGCGGTGCAGAAAACTCCAGGAAAAAATTAGATACAACAGAATTTGATTAATGATGACAAATGTGAAAGGAGTTTCAATAATTTACGAAAATGAAGATTTTATTGCTTTGAATAAAGCCTCCGGCATGCTTACAATTCCTGACAGGCACGATGGAGAACAATTGTCCTTATATAAATTACTTGGCCAGCAATTCGATAAAATTTTCATTGTACATCGCCTAGACAAGGAAACAAGCGGACTTGTACTATTCGCTAAAAATGAAGCGAGCCATAAACATCTTTCTCAATTATTTGAAAAAAGAAATATCGAAAAAATCTACCTGGGTATTATTCGTGGAAGCCTGGCAAATGAAACCGGGTCTATTAATGAACCAATTGCTGAGCATCCAACGCGCAATGGAGTAATGACAACAAATAAAAAAGGAAAACCTTCTCTCACGCATTATACAGTGCTGGAAGATTATGGAATTTATTCATTAGTTAAATTTAATATTCATAGTGGAAGAACACACCAGATAAGAGTGCACATGAAATTTGCAGAACATCCTATTGCCTGCGATACAGTATATGGCGATGGTGAGGCCATTTTGTTGTCTTCTTTCAAAAAGAAATTCAAGCTAAGTCAGCATGATGATGAAGAAAGGCCCCTGGTTAACAGGCTGGCCTTACATTCTTATCAATTAAATTTTAAAGATGCCCGGGGAAATTTACATTCGCTGGAAGCACCAATGCCGAAAGATATGAAGGCATTATCGCAGCAATTAAAAAAGAACCGACACTAAAATTTAATGCGGCCCTTAATTCAAATTTGGCTGCGGCGTGTAGCGCAAATATGGCTTAACAACCTTTACACCTTTTGGAAATTTCTTCATCGCATCCTCTGTAGTTACTGAAGGAACAATAATAACATCTTCCCCTTCCTTCCAATCTGCAGGCGTTGCAACGCTATAATTTGCAGTTAGCTGCAACGAATCTATCACTCTTAAAACTTCGTTAAAATTTCTACCGGTTGATGCAGGATAAACGATCATTAATTTTACTTTTTTATCTGGCCCAATTACAAATAATGAACGCACCGTTGCAGTAGCAGAAGCATTAGGATGTAACATGCCATACAGGTTTGCCACGGTCTTATCTTCGTCCGCAATAATGGGAAAATCTACGGTACAATTTTGCGTTTCATTTATATCATTTCTCCATCCCATGTGTTTATCAAGAGGGTCTACACTTACAGCAAGAACTTTTACATCACGCTTTTCAAACTCTTTTTTTAGAGATGCTGTTCTTCCTAATTCAGTGGTGCAAACCGGCGTGTAGTCCGCTGGATGAGAAAATAACACCCCCCAACTATCGCCTAAATATTCATAAAAATTTATTTTGCCCTCGGTTGTTTCTACCGTAAAATCCGGAGCTGTGTCGCCTAATTGTAAACTCATATTATTTTATTTTTATTGAAAAGATTTTGCTAAGATATTAATATCCTACCAAATTGGTAGGGAAAATTTATAAATTTGCATTCAGCGGTAAATAACTTCTACATTGTGAAAAATATCGAAGAAAAATAATGCTTTCAAAAAAAACACGTTATGCCTTTAGGGCGCTTGCTTACCTGGCCGAAAATTATGGAGAAGGGCCAATATTAATTTCCAGTATTTCCAATGAAAAAAAAATTCCATTGAAATTTCTGGAAAATATTCTTAATGAATTAAAAAAGGCCGATTTACTTGAAAGCAAGAAAGGCAAAGGTGGCGGATATTTTTTAAAAGTATCTCCAAAAAAAATAAATCTTGCCACCGTTATAAGGGTTATCAATGGACCGATTGCATTGCTGCCTTGCGTTAGTTTAAATTTTTATGAGAAGTGCGACGATTGTGATGAAACCCATTGTGGTATAAGAAAAATGATGACTATTGCGAGAGATGCAACTTTAAAAATATTGGAGAAGAAAACCTTACACGATATTATTTTTGCCACGGTCTGATTTGCCGGCTGCTCTTATAACGCTGCCTGTTCCGAACCTGTTTTTCACATCATCAATAGCTTTGTATAAAATATTTTTCCGCTCCGCGTTTTGAAAGAGATTGGTTTGAATGGCATCGTTGGTTAAGTCACTAAAGCGCACACCCAGCAGGCGAACAGGTTTACCTTTTTTATATAGTTTATGAAACAAGTCTTTTGCCACAGGAATTATTTCATCATCTGCACAAGTGTAAGAGATGCTTGTTTGCCGTGAGGTTGTTTCAAAATCGGGATAGCGAAGTTTTACGGTAATACAACCGGTAACTTTTTCATCCTTTCGTAACTCAAATGCTATTTTTTCTGTCATACGCACAATCTCACTCATGAGCGTATTTACATCAGATACGTTTTCTTCAAAAGTATTTTCTGTCGAGATAGATTTCGCTTCATGGTAAGGTGTGATGGTGGAATGTTGTGTGCCTTGAACTTTATTCCATAACTCAAATCCCCATTTGCCCAAAATTTTTTCAAGATTTTCAGGGGTTGAATTTTGGATATCTTTAATAAATTTAAATCCATGATGCAACAAAATTTGTGTTGTTTGCTCACCAACACCAGGAATTTTATTTAATTCCAAATTGCCCAAAAATTCTTTTTCTTTTCCTTCAGTCACTTGCAAAAATCCATTTGGTTTTGCCTCATTGGTCGCCATTTTTGCAACCATTTTATTTTTTGCAATTCCAAAAGAAATTGGAAGGCCTGTTTCACTTGTAATAAGTTCGCGAAGTTCAATTGTCCATTTCAACGGATCGAAAAATTTATCCATTCCACTCAAATCAATATAGAATTCATCAATAGATGCTTTTTCAAAAAGCGGCGCTTTAGATGCTATGATTTGTGTTACCCATCTTGAATATTTACTATAATCACTATATGTTCCCTTAACCACAATTGCGTGCGGACATAGGCGCATGGCGGTTTTCATGGACATAGCGGAGTGAACACCAAATTTTCTTGCTTCGTAACTACAGGTGGTAACAATTCCTCTTTCCCTGCTACCACCCACTATTACTGCCTTTCCCTTTAAAGATGGATCGCGCAAAAATTCTACCGAAACAAAAAAGGAATCAAGATCGAAGTGAGCAATTAAATTTGATGTGGCGGCTTGCATAATCTATGCAATTTTATATTTTCAAATGATCACGCATTTCTATAAATTTCGAGTAAGCCTTCGGGTAAGCTAACAAAAATGACGCGTTTTTTTTTATCAATTTTTTCCAGCGATTCTTCGTGAACGGGAATAAGCGCTTCTTTTCCATCTAACATTATTTTGCATAAAATCTGATGCGGCTGTTCTATTACTTCGCACACTTCACTTAACTCAACATCATCATTTACAACCATAAAACCAAGTAGCGAAATAGGTGACGCGTTGGCCGCAAATTTCTTAAAATCTTTTTCGCTTAACCACACTTCTTTTTTAATTAAATGCTTTGCTTTTTCTTTGGAGGAGAGGCCTTCCAATTTTACATAAACTTCTTTATCGTTTTTTATTTTGGCTGTTTCAATAAAGTAGGGAAGAAACGAATCTTTACTTTCTTCAAGGAAAATATTTTCTAATCCTTTTAAAGAGGTTTTTTTCCCAAGATTGTGTTCAAGCACCAATTGTCCGTCAACTCCGAAAGTGGCCGCCAGCTTGCCTATTTTAAAATAATTATCCATTTATAATGGCAAAGATATTTTAGAAAAAGCAAAACCTTTGAAAATGAATATTTTGAGAAAAGAAATTGACGAACCATCAAAATCTTTGGTCAACTTTTAAACCTGAATAAAAGGCAAGAAAAAATGAACATCGCTTTTAGAAATGTTCATTTCAATAATTATTATTTATCGTTTTATACGCCCATATATTCTTTTAGCAGGTGGCATCTCGATGCAGTTCTAAGCTTCGTAAGTGCCTTATCTTTTATTTGCCGTACACGTTCGCGGGTCAGGCAAAATTTCATTCCAATATCTTCAAGGCTAAGAGGCTGCTCCATGTTAATGCCATAGAAATAACAGATCACTTCTTTTTGCCTTTCAGTAAGAACACTCAGCGAGCGGGCTATTTCTTTTTTAAGCGAATCGTTAAACATAATTTGCTTGTCCGCACTTTCTGCATTGCCATCAATTAATACATCTATAAGTGTGCTTTCTTCCCCATCGCTTAAAGGCGAATCCATGCTTACGTGCCTCGCAGCAACGTTCATAGTAGCAGATACTTCTTCTGTTTCTATATCAAGAAAAAATGCGAGTTCTTCTGCGGTTGGAGTACGCTCAAATTCTTGCTCAAGATGAGAAAAAGCCCTGCTAATTCTATTCGTTAGGCCCACCTTGTTAAGCGGAAGCCTTACAATTCTTGATTGCTCAGCTAAAGCCTGCATAATACTTTGGCGTATCCACCATACACCATAAGAAATAAATTTGAAACCTCTTGTTTCATCAAAGCGCTGTGCAGCTTTAATGAGGCCCAGGTTCCCTTCGTTAATAAGATCCGGTAAAGTAAGTCCTTGGTTTTGATATTGCTTTGCAACAGACACCACAAAACGCAGATTTGCCTTGGTTAGTTTATCCAAAGCTGCCTGGTCGCCCTGCCTTATTTTAACTGCAAGTTTTACTTCTTCCTCGGGAGAAATAAGATCGACCTTACCAATTTCCTGAAGGTATTTTTCAAGACTTTCGCTTTCGCGATTGGTGATTGATTTCGAAATTTTAAGCTGACGCATACTCATAAGACTAAATTTAAAAGTTTAATAACTGTTAGTAGGTGGTATAGTCAATTATCAGGAGTATAACGTAATTTAAATCCTTTTAAGTATGTTACCAAAAAAAATGTTAAAGTATTTTGGGGCTATATATGAGAGATCAAAATAAAAATTGCTTTTATAAAAATAATTAGAAAAAAAAGTATAAATAAGTTTAGATAGCTAATTTATTTTCTATTATTGCACCTAACAGCACAAGTTTTAATTTAAATGATGAGCAAGAAAATAAGATATACGCTAGAGTACCCCGTAAGATGTTCTCCTGGAATTTTATACGAATTTTTATCTACTTCAACAGGATTACAGGAATGGTTTGCTGATAAAGTTGAGGACCAGGATGGCGTATTTAGTTTTGCATGGAATGGATCCGCAGAAGAAGCCGAAGTTTTGGAAAGTGAAGAAAATAAATCGATTCGCTTCCATTGGGTAGGTTCGCCGAAGGATGAATATTTTGAATTCAGCATTGAAAAATCTGAGGTAACCAACCTTACTATTTTAATCATAAACGATTTTGCAGAGAAAAAAGAAATTAAAGATCAGTCACAGCTTTGGGAAACGCAAGTGAAGGAATTATTTCACCGTTTGGGAAACTGATTTTGATAAAGCTCATTATTTCTTTAAAGGTTTCTTCCAAAAATTCCGGCGCATCATCCCATTTATTTAATTCAATTTTTTTTGAAATTTTAAAGAAGTTTTTACTTGAAATTTCATTAATTTTTTCTTCATCAATTCCTGTTGCTGAAATATAATTTGATGGATTAAAGCTATGCTCCCATTCACTTTCATTAATGCAAATAGAAAAATCATTTTCTTGCAGATAATTGAATGCAGTTAAGAAATTATTTTTTTTCGAAAGACTTTTTCCGGAAATATGCAGGGAAATGCTGAAAAAATTTCCCCACCAAAACATGGTTCTAATTGCAAAAATATATTCTTTAGAAAACAATCCGGGATAGTCAAGGATCACATAAGGTAGCCCTTCATAATTTTCTCCCTTTGAAATTTTTCCATTGGCTGTTTTAAAAAATGAAGGAATCAATTCTTTTTCCTCCATAATTATTCGCTTATAAACATCTAGCATGCTGCCAAAAAGTTGGTACACTTTCGTGATAATTGATTGTTTCGTTAAAATCCATTCCGCGTTTTCTACCAGTTCCTTTTCGAGTTTTGAAAGATGTATTTTTGCCGGAGTGTTCATAAATGAAAAATACAACAAAAGAGATTAACGGATCACTCTGCCGGGTGTTAACTGCATGTTTAAAAAACTTGACAAACTAATTCTTAAAGCATTTCTGTGGCCCTTTATCGCCACATTCTTCATTACATTGTTTGTGTTTATGATGCAAATTTTGTGGAAGTATATTGATGATCTCGTGGGCAAAGGGCTGGATTTTATTACCCTCACAAAATTTCTTATTTATGCCAGCGCCACGTTGGTAACGCTTGCCTTGCCAATTGCCATCTTATTATCATCAATAATGACGTTTGGCAAACTTGGTGAAAATTTTGAATTGGTGGCCATTAAGTCTTCCGGCATCTCGTTGCTTCGGTTTATGCGGCCTTTATTCTTTGTTTCAATAATACTTACCGGAGTTGCATTTTTATTTGCAAATTATATTGCACCAGTGGCTAATTTAAAATTTGCCGTAATTTATAACGACATCTATCGCAAGAGCCCTGCATTTGACTTGAAGGATGGCGTTTTCTACAATGGTTTTCGTGGCTTCGCAATAAAAGTTGGCAAAAAAGAAAAAGATAAAAGCACGCTCCACAATGTTTTAATTTACGAAGAGTCAAATCCGATCCAGGATAATACGATCATTTCTGAAAGTGGAAAAATGACCGTAAGTGCCGATAAAAAATTCCTGGAATTCAGGCTTAAAAATGGAAGCCGTTATTCAGAAAAAGGGGAATATAATTCTGCTAAAAATGAATATGTACAAATGGGCTTTAAAGAATATAATAAGCTTTTTGATCTTACACAATTAAATATCCAAAAGACTTCCGACAGCCTTTTTATGAATAACATGCGGATGAAAACGTTGCGGCTGCTTGATAAAGATCTCGACTCTCTTAAAAAAATTCCCGATTCAATATTGAAACAAAACAGGAGCGATCTTAAAGCTTATATTCCATTTGAAAAATATAAAGATACTGTTAGAACGAAGAAACAAATGAGCGTTTCAGTAGAAAAAATCGGGAACAAAAAAGCAAAATCATTTGATGACCTTATACCGGATAGCTTAAAAACTGTTGTGGATGGCCAGGCGCTAAACTCGGTTGCCAATGTAAAAAGCTTGTTGGAAATTAATACCAACCAATATAAAAATCAATTGAGCGATATTACACAACACAAAGTTGAATGGCATAAAAAATTGTCGCTTTCAGTGGCTTGCATGGTTTTATTTTTCATTGGCGCACCACTTGGTTCTATCATTCGAAAGGGTGGCCTTGGTCTTCCGCTTGTGGTTGCATTGATCTTTTTCCTGATTTTTTATTTGCTAAATATTTTCGGTGAAAAGTTTACCAAAGATGAGGTGCTCGATCCCATAATCGGCATGTGGCTTCCCGTTATTGTTCTCTCTCCCGTTGGATTTTTTCTAACTTATAAAGCCATGCACGACTCACAGTTATTCAATAAAGAATATTATTACAGGGCCTTCAAAAAAATAAAATCATGGAGCAAAAAGATGGTTTTGCAGGCAAAAGATAAAGGAAATGAAAGCGTTTAATTTTTGACGTATCGGCTAATTTCTTTGTGGAATAAATTCATTTTGATGTAGAGGATAATAAAGGAATTTGTCCATTGTATCATTCAATATTGCGGGCGTTTGTAACAAATAAAAACGTCTTAAATTGACTCAGCCTTTGCAACGAAACACCTAAATTTAAATATTGGTGTAACTATTACAAAGGCTGATGAATTGAAAAGCAATCTGTAGCAAATGTATATATATTGAATAACCTTTCCCAAATTTTAACATGAATTATTTTTATCATACCTGTTAATATTTTCGATTAATTTTTTTTGAATTTAACTGCCCGAATATTTGTCTTCCGCAAATGTTATATATTCGTTTCCAGTCCAAAAAAAATTAAAACTACATATGGAAACCTGGCAAGATTATCAGCAGAAAAATAAAGAGCGGTTTTTAAATGAAATGATGGAGTTGTTACGAATTCCGTCCGTAAGCGCGAAGACGGAAAATAAAAAAGATATGGCCATTTGTGCTGAGGCTGTTAAAAAAAGCTTGCTTGAAGCTGGGGCAGATAAAGCAGAAATTATGCAAACAGATGGACATCCTGTTGTGTATGGTGAAAAAATAATTGACAAGAATAAACCAACAATATTAGTTTACGGACATTATGATGTGCAGCCTGCTGAACCGCTGGAACTTTGGCACAGCGGGCCTTTTGATCCTGTAATTAAAGACGGAAAAGTATATGCACGTGGCTCTGCCGACGATAAAGGCCAATTTTTTATGCACGTAAAAGCATTGGAAACTATGGTAAAGACGAATACTATGAGTACTAATATAAAATTTTTGATTGAAGGAGAAGAGGAAGTTGGCTCGCCGAATCTTGGAAAATTTGTTGGAGAAAATAAAGAACTTTTAAAAGCGGACGCTATATTAATCAGCGATACTTCAATGTTAAGTATGGAAAATCCGTCGCTCGATATTGGCGTTCGTGGCTTGTCTTATATTGAAGTAGAAGTTACCGGCGCCGACCATGATTTGCATAGTGGCACCTACGGCGGAGCGGTCGCAAATCCTATCACCATTCTTGCGGAAATGATCGCTTCTTGTCATGATAAGAATAATCACATAACTATACCGGGATTTTATGAAAATGTATTGGAAGCTTCAGCGGAAGAAAGATCTTTGATGGGCAAAGCTCCATTTAGCGAAGAAGAATATAAAAAAGAAGTTGGCGTAAATGAACTCTGGGGCGAAAAAGGTTATACAACGAATGAGCGCACAGGTATAAGGCCCACGCTTGAAGTAAACGGAATTTGGGGTGGCTACACAGGTGAAGGTGCCAAAACAGTATTGCCTTCAAAAGCTACGGCTAAAATTTCTGCACGCCTTGTCCCAAACCAGTCGTCGGCAAAAGTGGCCAAATTACTCCTGGAATATTTTAAAAAGATAGCGCCACCTTCTGTAACTGTGCATGCGTTTGAGCATCACGGTGGCGAACCATATATGACGCCAATCGATAGTCGGGGTTATAAAGCTGCGGCTAGGGCTGTTGAAAAAACTTTTGGGAAAATGCCAATTCCGGTGCGAGGCGGCGGAAGTATTCCCATCTGTTCTATCCTGGAAAAAGAACTTGGTATAAAAATAATATTTATGGGATTTGGCCTTGACAGCGATAATCTCCATTCTCCAAATGAAAAATATGGCATTGCTAATTTTTATAAAGGAATAGAAACCATACCTTATTTTCATAAATACTTCGCAGAAAATTTATAGCGGATACCAAATTAAGGAAATCGGCGTTTTTGTATAGAACATTTGAAACCAGACTTTATGGATGGCAATGGAGTTTTAATTGCCCTGCTTTGAATTTCATGTTTCTAAAACTATGATTTACGCCAATCAGAATACCCAACCCTTTCTCGTAAAACTATTTCTCGTTCTTTTCTGTTTTCTGGCTATTGGCTTTTTAATATGGATAGGACAGGATATAATTGTGCCTGTTGCTTTCGCAACCCTGCTTGCCATTTTACTTTTACCATTTAATAATTTTCTCGAAAAGAAAATGTCGCGGGTATGGGCAATTTCAGTTTCTCTCTCGGTGTCAATATTTATATTAGTTGGCCTTATATATTTTTTCTCAGTGCATATTGCTGGTTTTGTAGATGATCTTCCAAGAATAAAAAGCCAGCTTAACCACCATATTCGGACCGTGCAATCCTGGGGATATGATCAATTTCATCTCACCAGGAAGGAACAAAAACAATATATTGATCAGGCAACCACTCAAATACAGGGTAAAGATGGGAGCGGATTTTTGGGTCAAACGCTGATTACTATAACCAATGCGATTATTTTTTTAATCCTGCTCCCCATTTATACATTTCTTATTTTATATTATAGAAATATGATAAGAAAATTCCTTGTAAAAATTTTTGCTGATCATCACAGGCAACATGTTATCGCTGTAATACGCGAATCAAAATTAATAGTACAAGGGTATATGGCCGGCCTTATGATTGAAATGGGTATTATCACCGTAATAAATTATGTGGGCTTTTTGATAGTTGGAATCAAATATGCATTTTTCCTTGCGTTGCTTTCAGCACTATTAAATATGATTCCGTACATCGGTATGCTGATTGCAACAATTGTATGCATGTTGGTAACCTTAACAACTTCTAATAATATTTCGGACATTTTACTCGTAATCGCCGTTCTCACCATAGTCCAGTTTTTTGACAACAATCTCATTATGCCTAAAATAGTAAGCTCAAGAGTAAAAATAAACGCCCTCATTACCATTTTCGGAGTATTAGTGGGGGGAGCTATTGCGGGTGTATCGGGTATGTTTTTATCAATTCCGGTAATTGCTATTTTAAAGGTAATATTCGATCGCATAGATTCTTTGAAACCCTGGGGAGAAATATTAGGCGATGATGTTACACATATCGAAAGAGGCAAATTTTTAAAAATTGCCAGGTTAAGACTCAAACGAAGAAAAATGGTGGTAACTGCATAGTTTTATTTGACTACTTCTTCTATTACTTTTCCAACACAGCCATCAGGCATTTGAATATTTAGTATCGCAGTAACAGTGGGTGCAATATCCGTCATATACACTTCCCTATTGGTTTTCCCTGCTTTAATATTAAACCCAAACCACAACAGCGGTATGTGAGAGTCGTACGGATTCCAGCTTCCATGCGTAGTACCTCTTGGGCCATCTTCTATAAATCCCGGTTTTTCAAAGTAACCAATTTCTCCACTGCGCTTAGGATTATATCCGTTAATAAGCCGCTGTTTTATCGGCGAAGGAATTGATTGTGATTCGATATCATCGGTACTAAAAGCATTTACAATAAATGGCTGTTGCTTGAGAAATTTGATGACTTCATTTTTAATTTGAGTTGCACTAATTCCTTTGCGTTCTATTTCTGCATTGTTCAGATAAACCTGGTTGTTTCTAATAACAATAACTGCATTATCAACTTTATATTTTTCTGAAATAATTTTGTTTAATGCTGGTCTAAAATCTGCGGAATTGAATGTTCCGGCGGGAATATTATGTTGTTGTAAAAAAGCAGGAATATGCGCTACAGCATGGTCGGCTGTTAAAAACAACAGGTAATTTCCTTCGCCCAATTTAGTATCCAGAAAGGATAAAAAATCAGCGATATCTTTATCAAGCCTTAAATAAGCGTCTTCTGTTTCAATGGAGTTTGGTCCGAATGTATGACCAATATAATCTGTCGACGAAATACTAATCGTCAGCAGATCAGGAACATTTCCACTACCAAGTTTTTCACTTTCAATTGCCTGCTTTGCCATATCAAAAGTATATGTCGATGCAAAAGGTGTGAATTTAAAAGATTCATACCTCGACTCTTTTGGAATCTGCGAAAGTTTATGAGGGAAGGTTTGTGCATTTTCTCCGGGAATCCGGCCTTCAAAATTTTCATCATCAATGGTACTTTGAGAATATTTGGCAATGGGAAGCAGTGTCGTCCAGTCTTTAGCCATATAAGAATCGGGAAGTAATTTATCATTTTCTTTAATTACCCACGCTGGCAATTCCTTTTCATAATAAGTGCTTGTAATCCATTTGCCAACAGTTCCATCAAACCAGTAGGCAGCATTTGCGCTATGCCCGGCGGGTAATATTGAAGCCCTGTCTTTCAGGGATATACCGATCACTTTACTGGAGAAATTTGTAGCAAGCCGAAGTTCGTCTCCAATAGTGGTGGTCCATAAATTTCGTGGGCTCATTTGGCCTTCTTCAGAATTACTTCCTACAGTTTTTACAGTTGAATCATCGGCGCAGTAAACAATTTTCCCGGTTGATGCATCATACCAATCATTACCAATTATTCCATTTATTGCCGGCACGCTGCCTGTAAAAATGGAGGAATGTCCCGGGCCTGTATAAGTTGGAACGTAAGGAAGAAAAGTATTTTCACAACTAAAACCTTTACTCATTAAACGCTTAAAGCCATTTTCCGAATAAAGATCATTGTAACGGTATAGATAATCCCAGCGCATTTGGTCAATCACAAGACCAATAACCAACTTAGGATGAGGTATGGGCTTGGGATTTTGGGCAAGAGCGAACGTTGAAATGAAAGACAAATAAAATGAAATAAAAATATTCCTGACCATCGTTTTTTAATTATAAAGATAATACAACAATGCGTTAGGAAATGGGCATTATAAATTATTAAAATATTAAGGAAGAATTTGACCTAACCGAAACACTGGGTTCAAAATTTCTAATTGTTATACCGTATTTTTACCAAAATCTTTAACGAATAATACTATATAAATGGCTGATATTTTTGAAAAAATGTTGAAAGATGGCGGCCCGATCGGACGGCATGTTGAGAGAGCGCATGGATATTTTGCTTTTCCAAAATTGGAGGGTGAACTTGGAAGCAGGATGTTCTTTCGAGGAAAAGAAAAAATAGTATGGAGCCTGAATAATTATTTAGGATTGGTAAATCATCCCGAAACAAGAAAGATTGATAGTGAAGCTGCGGCTAATTGGGGTATGGGAAACCCGATGGGCTCACGCATGATGAGCGGAAATACCGATATGCACGAAGAACTGGAAAAAATTCTTGCAAATTTTGTGAGCCGTGAAGATGCCATGTTACTCAATTTCGGATACCAGGGTGTAATGAGTTGCATTGATGCGTTAGTAAACAGGAGGGATGTAATTGTTTATGATGCAGAAGCCCACGCGTGCCTTGTGGATGGAGTGCGTTTGCATATGGGATTTAGCTACACTTATAAGCATAATGATATTGAAGATTGCGAAAAGCAATTACAACGTGCCGAAAAGATGGCTGAAAAAAATGGCGGCGGAATTTTGCTTATAACCGAAGGTGTTTTTGGCATGAGTGGAAATCAAGGGAAAGTTAAAGAAATTGTGGCCCTCAAGAAAAAATATAATTTCCGTTTACTAATTGACGATGCTCATGGATTTGGGTCGATGGGACCAACGGGTGCCGGCGCTGACGAGGAGCAAGGTTGCCAGGATGGTGTTGATCTATATTTCAGCACTTTTGTAAAAAGCATGGGTAGCATTGGTGCGTTCATTAGTGGCCCGAAAAAAATAATGACCTATTTGCGGTACAACGTACGCTCACAAATTTATGCTAAGAGTTTACCATTAATAGTGGTAGAAGGAATGATAAAGAGAATGGAAATGCTTCAAACCATGCCTGAACTGCGTGAAAAGCTTTGGCATAATGTGAATAAACTTCAAAACGGGTTAATAGAAAAAGGCTTTGATATAGGAACCACAAATAGCCCCGTGACGCCTGTTTATATGAAAGGTGATTTACCAGAAGCTACCAACATGGTTATGGACATGAGAGAGAATTATAATATTTTTTGTTCCGTTGTTGTATTTCCTGTTATACCCAAGGGACAGATTATTTATAGATTGATACCAACTGCTGCTCATTCTGATGAAGACACAGAAATTACTTTAAAAGCTTTTGAAGAAACAAAAAAGAAATTGGATGCAGGCCTTTACAAGGCCGAAGAAATTCCGGACATGGCCGACGTAGCCGGTTATGGTCAAAAAGGTGATATGTAAAAAAAACCGGGCAACTGAAAAGAAGCCCGGGATAATCAAAAAATCTTAACCATTAAATCTTATTACTGAGATTCTATAAATAAAGTAGGATTTTCCTATTCGGGAGTTGTCTGCAAAAATTTTATTTGGATTAAATTAACAAAAAAAGGGGCCGGATAAAAATCCACCCCTGTTATAATCCAATATCCTATGAAAAACCGAGTTTGAAACTGATATACAGTTCCTTAATATTTTTAAAATGGCTCTCGCCATCGTCATTTAGGTCTAAGTCGAATATTTTTCAAAAGGCGTTGCATCAACGAAACATTTTGTTGATAAAGAAAAAAAGGGGCCGGATGGAAATCCACCCCTGTTATAATCCAATATCCTATGAAAAACCGAGTTTGAAACTGATATACAGTTCCTTAATATTTTTGTACTGCTTCACCATGAAGCTTTAAAATTTGATTTATATACAACATAACTTTCATTCTTATAGGCACCTTCTCCAAAATATTTTAGAAGAGGTTCAATTTCTTTTGGCTCCAGGAAACCCTGGAAAGAAATTGGAGTTGAATTTTCATCAGGAATGATAACTGTTGTTGGAAAGCCAATATCGCCCGACGTAACATATAACGCAAAATCATTTACTTTATACTGGTCGTTAAAATTAAATTTCTTCTCCTTCCATTCAATGATTTCTTTTGTCTCCGCATCTAATTTTACAGCGTAAAAATGATCGTTTATGTAAGCGACTACCTTTGAATTGGCATAAGTTTTTTTATCCATTACTTTACACCAGTAACACCAATTAGTATAAATGTCAATAATTACTGGTTTTGCATCCGATTTCATTTTTGGAGTTAATTCATTCATTTTCATCCAATCTAATTTATCATGGGTGGTTGAACTAACTTTGGCAGAACATAATATAAACAGCGACGTTATTAATAAAAAGTTCATTTTTCTTGCCATAGATAGCTATAACGTGTAGTAATTGTTTTTTATTGGATTTGACCCTAAATAATTATTATAAATATCTGATTATTAACTTTTTTAGAAAAAATTATTTTTAATGTTTAATCTTTCCGTTTATGAATAAAATAGTTGTGGCTATTACGGGAGCCAGTGGTTCTATTTATCCAAAAATATTATTAACCAAACTTCAGGCAATCAAAGATCAATGGACAGCTTTAAGCATTGTAATTACAGAAAATGCCCGGTTAGTTTGGAGAACTGAATTAGGTGACGAGGATTATGATTCATTTGACGCAACTTATTTTTCGAAAAATGATTTTATGGCACCTTTTGCATCGGGCTCAGGTGATTATAACATTATGATTATCGTGCCATGCAGCATGGGCACGCTAGGCCGCATTGCTTCTGGTATTTCAGGCGACCTGATCTCCAGGGCCGCTGATGTTGTTTTGAAAGAACGTCGTAAACTTATTTGCGTTGTTCGAGAAACGCCTTATAGTCTTATTCATATTCGCAATATGGAAACGATAACTTTGGCAGGTGGGATAATTTGCCCGGCTACTCCATCATTTTATAGCAGGCCAGCCACTATTGCAGAAGTTGCTTCTACTGTGGTTGACAGAGTTATAGATCTTGCGGGATTAAAAATAGATACTTTCCGTTGGGGCAAATAAAAAAAACGCCTTTTCCGGAGGCGTTTTAAAATAAATTAAATAGAAAAAATATTTTATCTAAGATCTACCACTTCTACTTTAGGGTAATCTTTAGTATTAAAGACGAACAAATTCTGTGGAAGACTAATATTTGGTTTCAGGCTGGTAATTGTATAAGTATACCTATCTCCTGTCTTTTGATAGATTTTGGTACTAATTATTGATCGGGAACTTTTATCAATATTTAAAATCACTTTAAAGAAAGGCTTGGTTTTATCAACAGGAGTTAATTCAACTTCCTGTATCGTTTTACCGCCTTTTTTTGATTCGTTATTTAGCTTGTACAAAAAATCCTTATCGTAAAAATTAGTAAACATTTTCTGGGGAGTAATTGAACTGGCAGAAGCATCGGCCTTAGTTATCTGTACCTCATTTGCGGATTTATCTAAAGTCCATATAGTATTACCATCGCTATAAATTTCCTGCCCTGAAACACTTATCCGATATTCAGGACCTTTCATTTTTACAACACCGGCCTTTGAGCCCAAAACTTTGCCAGAAGAATTTTCGATTTTAAGTGTAAAATGGGCTACAACCGAATTATATGTCTTAAATTTTGCACTAACATCATCCAAAACTTTTTTGGCTTCAGGATCACTTTTTCCTAATGAAGAAGATTGTGAAAATGAACTAGATCCCACAAATAAGAATACAATAAATAGTATGTTTTTAATCATCATGTATATTTTAAAAAAATTAAGAGTAACAAATATACACTATAGACATTGGTTAGGATGGCGAGGTTTAATTATGGCAAATTGTTAACGGCACATAAAATGCCTAAAAGCAGGGATTGTATGATAAATCTCTTTGAAAGAATTATTTATAAAAGGATTGAAAGCAACAAATGGTTGCAGTTGATATTGATAAAAATACCATTAAAGATTGAAGAAGATTCGCCACGCAATTTTATTGGCTGCTCATTTCATTTTGCAGTTTTACGGGTTCGGACAACTTACTTCTTTCACTAAACTCCTTCGCTGCTTTTATAAAATCTACAAAAATCGGCTGGGGCTTTTCTACCGTACTTTTAAGCTCAGGATGATACTGAACACCTATAAAAAAAGGATGATTATTAAGTTCTAGAATCTCCACGAGACCGGTTTGCAAATTAATTCCGCTTGCCATCATTCCCGCATCTTCAAAGCGGGCAAGGTATTTATTATTAAACTCCCAGCGATGACGATGACGCTCATTAATAGTGGATTCTCCATAAATATCATGCGCCAAGGTGTTTTCTTTAATACTGCATGGAAAAGAACCTAAGCGCATAGTGCCACCTTTCATAGTAATTTTCTTTTGCTCTTCCATCATATCAATTACCGGATTGGCAGTATCAGGCTGCATTTCGGTAGAATCTGCATCACATATACCGAGTACGTTCCTGGCAAATTCAATTGCAGCCATTTGCATTCCTAAACAAATTCCAAAAAAGGGCAGCTTATTTTCACGGGCATATTTAACTGCCACAATCTTTCCTTCAACACCTCTAAATCCGAAACCCGGAGCAACCAGAAGGCCATCCAAACCGGTCAGTTTTTCGGTAACATTATCTTCAGTTATGTATTCGCTATGAACATTTACTACCTGAACTTTACAATCGTTCATTGCACCGGCATGAATGAAAGATTCCAGTATGGATTTATAAGCATCCTGCAATTCAATATATTTTCCAATGAGCCCGATGGTAACCTTATAACGTGGATGCCTTAATTTATCAAGGAAACCTTTCCACTTAGTAAGGTCAGGTTCATTGAAATTAGTGATGTTTAATTTCTGCAATACAATTAAATCCAGTTTTTCCCTTAACATAAGAATTGGAACCTCGTAAATTGTGGATGCATCGGCCGCTTCGATAACTGCATTTTCTTTTACATTGCAAAACAGCGCAATTTTTCTTTTTAGGTCATCTCCTAATGGACGCTCTGTTCTGCAAACTAAAATATCAGGATGCACGCCGTTCTCGCTCATTAATTTTACGCTATGCTGTGTAGGCTTTGTCTTCAATTCTTTGGCAGCCTTGAGGTAAGGTATCAACGTTAAATGAACAATTATACAATCTTCGTCGGGCATTTCCCATTGAAGCTGGCGAACAGCTTCAATAAACGGAAGGCTTTCAATATCACCAACAGTTCCTCCAATTTCAGTTATTATAATGTCAAATTCTTTCTTTTCTCCTAACAAGCGCATTCTGCGTTTAATCTCATCCGTTATATGCGGTACCACCTGTACTGTTTTACCAAGATAATCCCCTTCTCTTTCCTTATTTATTACCGTCTGATATATGCGCCCTGTGGTTACATTATTGGCTTGTGAAGTATAAATATTTAGAAAGCGTTCGTAATGCCCAAGATCAAGATCAGTTTCGGCACCGTCTTCTGTTACAAAACACTCTCCATGTTCATAAGGGTTTAGTGTTCCGGGATCTACATTTATATAAGGGTCAAATTTTTGTATCGTTACTCTTAAGCCCCTTGCTTGTAAAAGTTTTGCAAGTGAGGCGGCAATGATGCCTTTTCCTAATGAAGATGTAACACCACCTGTAACAAAAATGTACTTGGCCATTATTTTAGCTTTTGTTTTATAAAATAAAATGCCATTCAAAACAACGGGCTTATTTAATTAATGCTGTTTGAACGACTAAAAATTGACCAGCGGAACGAAATGGAAGTTGAAAAATCCGTGAGGTCATGCAAACATACATCTAAAATTTGTTGGCAAAAAGTAAACATTACAATTTGTGGAAAAAAACTGTGAAACTCCGAAACGTCCTTATCAGAAGCGTCCGGCGCTCGTTTTTGAAACAACGGCCTAAAAAACTAATAGTAAGTTTTGGCTGATAAATATTTCCTTACGTAGTCTCCCACACCTTCCTCAAGGGAATAAAACGTTTCCTTATAACCCGCATCTTTGATCTTTTGCATTTCGGCATGGGTATAATATTGATAAGTATTGCGTATATCCTCAGGCATGTCAATATATTCAATTTTCGTTTCAAGATCCATTCCGGAAAAAGTAGCTTTTACCAAATCGTTAAAACTCCTCGCGCTTCCGGTACCTACGTTATAAATTCCGGAGATGAAAGTTTTTGGATCTTTTTGCCAACATTCTAAAAACCACAAGCATATTTTCAAAACATCTTTTACATAAATAAAATCCCTTAACTGCTCGCCATCTTTAAATTCTTTTTTATGAGATTTAAAAAGCTTTACAAATCCCTTTTCAATTATTTGATTATAAGAATGAAAAATAACACTGGCCATTCTCCCCTTGTGATATTCATTTGGCCCATATACATTAAAAAATTTTAAACCTGCCCAGGCAGGAGGGTAATTTTTTTGTAAAAGAAGCCATTTATCAAATTCGTTTTTTGAAATCCCATAAGGATTTAAAGGCTTTAAATCTTCAATAATTTTTTCATCGTCTTTGTAGCCTAATTCCCCGGCGCCATAAGTTGCTGCCGAAGATGCATATACTAGTGGAACTTTTTTGTCGACACAATACCTCCATATTTTTTTCGAATATGCCACATTCAAATGTTCATGGATGGCGTAATCAAATTCAGTTGTATCTGTGCGGGCGCCTATATGAAAAATAAATCCAATTTGATTCTTTTCACTTTCCAGCCACTCAAAGAAAAATTCTCTTTCAACTTTTTGTAAATAATTTTTTCCTGAAAGGTTTGCAATTTTATCGGCGCGGGAAAAATCATCCACTAAAATTAAATTGTTATAGCCTGCCTCGTTCAGGAAGGCAACAAGACAGCTTCCAATAAAACCAGCCGCCCCAGTTATAACGATATTTTTTTCGAGATTCATTTATTCGGGTATGTAATTCTTAAAGTATTTTCCAATTGCATTGTCATACTTTTCAGACCACTCGTTTATATTCCCCCAATTTTCACCATTTATTTTTAAATCGCCTGAAGTAACTTCTCCCAATTTTTCATATGGAATAGTCAACAATTTTTCAAAAATATCAAGATCATTTGGTTTTACGGTGACCACCACCCTCCCCTGCGATTCGCCAAACCAAAATGCATCCTTTCGTATTTGAGCAGATTTTTGTTCTGCGTTAAAACCAAGTAACCCTGTGAAAGCGCTTTCGGCAAGTGTTACAAAAAGGCCACCTTCACTTATATCGTGACATGATTGAATAATTTTTTTATTAATCAGTGAACTAACGGTCTCGTGTAGCCGAAATTCTTCATCAAGATTAAAATAGGGCGAAGGAGAAAATTCAACACCACAAATTTTATGGAGATATTCAGAACAGCCAACATCATTTTGAACCTTTCCCAAAAGGTAAATAATGTCACCCTCATTCTTAAATCCCAGCGTCATTTTGTTTTCAACATTTTCTAAAAGGCCTACCATGCCAATTGTAGGAGTTGGATAAACCGGGCCAGAAGGCGACTGGTTGTAAAAACTGACGTTGCCGCCCGTTACAGGGGTATTAAATTTATTGCAAGCTTCCGTCATCCCCTTTATACTTTCAACAAATTGATAATAAACTTCAGGATCATAAGGGTTTCCATAATTTAGGCAATTGGTCACGCCCAAAGGTTCTCCTCCACTGCATACAATATTCCTGGCAGCTTCACTTACTGCAATCATGCAACCTATATAAGGATTTGCAAAAACGTAACGGCTGTTACAATCTGTCGTAAGCGCCAAAGCCTTTACGGTATTTTTTATTCCTACAATAGAAGCGTCTGAAGGCCCATTCGTATTTAAATTGCCCGTGCCTACCATGCTATCGTATTGCTCATATACCCATTTTTTAGAAGCGATATTTGGCAGCGCAATTATTTTTTCCGCTATTGATTTTAAATCGCCTGGTTCGGGAATTTTATCTAAATCAAAATTTTTAATTTTTTCCAAATAGGCAGGCATTTTAAATTCTCTTTCATACACTGGCGCTCCGCCACCAAGCACAAGGCTTTCGGCTGGCAATTCCGCTTCAAGCAAATCGTTCATGTAAAAACGCAATGTTTCGCCATCGGTTACTTCTCCTATTTGCGAACATGGTAAATCCCATTTTTCAAAAATGCTGATCACTTCTTTCTCCCTTCCCTTTACAACCGTTAAAAGCATGCGTTCCTGGCTTTCGCTCAAAAGCAATTCCCATGCTTTCATATTTTTTTGCCTCGTTGGAACTTTTTCTAAATGTATATCCATTCCAACACCTCCCTTTGCACTTGTTTCTGCAGTAGAGCAAATTATTCCAGCGGCCCCCATATCCTGCATACCAACAACAGCGCCGGTAGCAATTACTTCAAGACAGGCCTCTAACAATTTTTTTTCCTGGAAAGGATCGCCTACCTGCACGGCAGGAAGATCCTCCGCACTATTTTCAGTGATATCTGCAGAAGCAAAAGCAGCTCCTCCCATTCCATCTTTACCTGTCGCGCTCCCGGCAATAAAAACCGGGTTTCCATTTCCTGTTGCGGTAGCACTAACGGTTTCGCCTAAACGAACGATGCCGGCACTCATCGCATTTACCAGCGGATTCGTGTGATAACAATCTTCAAAGTAGATTTCTCCCCCGACAGTAGGCACACCAAAGCAATTTCCATAATGGCCGATACCATGAACAACTCCACCTAATAAATGTCTTGTTTTCTCATTAGCAAGATTTCCGAACCGAAGGGAATTTAACGCAGCAATCGGACGCGCGCCCATTGTAAAAATATCGCGATGAATGCCGCCGACACCTGTGGCGGCGCCCTGGAACGGCTCTATCGCTGAAGGGTGATTATGGCTTTCAATCTTAAACACTACGCCGAGCCCATCCCCAATATCCATCAGCCCTGCATTTTCATCACCCGCTTTTACTAAAAGCTTCGAGCCTTCCCGAGGCAGGGTTTTAAGCCATTTTATCGAATTTTTATAACTACAATGTTCGCTCCACATAACAGAGTAAGCACTTAACTCAGTAAAATTCGGAGTTCGTCCAAGTATTTGAACAATTTTTTCAAACTCATCTTTTTTAAGACCAAGTTTTTCGGCAGTTTCAAATGTTATTTCCATAATTGTTTAGAAGCACAAACTTACAATGTCCTAAACTTTATCTGGAAAACTGGTGTAATTATTTTAACTAACTTCCCACATTAAAATATTAACTGATTGTTTTATTTACTCTTCACCCTGTACCTGGTATTATTTTGCTGGGGTATTACGCGAGTTAAATTTTTTAAAGAATCCAATCTCGACAAACGAATTTTAATAGCACTTTTTCTTGCGAGAGTTTTGATTGGTTTAATAAACGGTTACATCAATCTTTATTATTATAATATACTCACGGATACAGCCAATTTTCAAAACCAGGGAATAATTGAATATCATTTGCTGTTTCAAAATCCACAAGAATATTTTATAAATATTTTTCAAAGTAACAGGGCCAATAGTTACTCCGGTTTTTTAGAAAGTACCGGCTCATTTTGGAACGATACGAGGAGCAACCTGATCAATAAAATGCTTTCTATTTTTAATATTTTTAGTATAACTAATTTTTTCATCAACACGTTGTTCTATAATTTTTTAGTTTTTTTTGGGACGGTAGCCCTTTATAAAGTGTTTATCAGAATTTTTCCAACTCACAAATATGTTTTAATCGTTATTATTTTCCTTTTACCATCGGTTATTTATTTCAGCAGCGCCATTCATCGGGACGGGCTTATTTTCTTATCCATATCTATGATAATTTACCATTTATTTTTTTTGATGAAAACCAGGGTGTTTGTATTTAAAAGAATTTTTTTATCCTTACTTTTTTTAGGCCTGATCCTGCTATTACGAAATTTTGTTTTTATAGCACTAGTACCGGCTTTATTGGTCTGGATTATTGCTGAGAGAAAACCGCATCCTGCATTTGTTATTTTCCTTAGTATATACTTCTTTCTTGCTGTGTTATTTTTTGCGACTAGCTTTTTGCCTCCATCTATGAACTTACCCGCACATGTATCCAGCCGCCAACTGGATTTTATTAAAATAGCCAAATTAGGGTCCTCAGCCATTAACATTAATCCGTTATATCCAGGTTTCAGAAGCTTTCTCAATAATATTCCACAAGCGCTCAATCATACATTGATGCGGCCATATTTGTCCGAACATCAAAATTTTTTTTACATTCCGGCAGGGTTAGAAATTTTATTATATGAAATACTATTCCTGTTTTTGATTTTTTTCAGGAAAAAGACCGCAATATTTCCACCAATTGTATACTTCTCACTTTTTTTTAGCCTTACAATGTTCCTGATAATAGGATATACTATTCCGATAGTTGGAGCAATAGCGAGATATAGAAGCATCTATTTCCCTTTTGTTTTAATTCCAATTGTCTGTTACACAGATTGGGAGAAAATCAAAAAGACCTTCACATTTAAATAATTATAATATTTATTTTTTATCCACAGTTGTTTAAATTTTAACCACATTAATTAAATATTCTTTGTTTTTTTAAAGTTTATAGCCTTTTTTTGTGGTCTAAATTTTAAAAAATGCAATCTTTAAGACTTAACGCACTTTATTCTTTACTTTCAAATTCGGGAACTGAGAACGCCCCGGTTTCAAAAAAAATTACAGCAATTTTCGGGGAGAATGTTTTTACACTGCAAAAGGCAAGGGAATTTTTAAGTGATGAAGCATTTAAAAGTTTAAAATCTTCTACAAAAAGCCAAAGCAAAATTGATCGCAGGATGGGCGATCAAATAGCTTCCGGATTAAAAGCATGGGCTGAGACTAAGAATGTAACCCATTTTACGCACTGGTTTCAACCGCTTACAGGTGCAACGGCTGAGAAACATGATTCTTTTTTCACATTAAAAAGTGATGGATCTGCGCTGGAGGAATTTGATGGCGCTGCGCTTATTCAGCAGGAACCCGATGCTTCTTCGTTTCCGAGTGGTGGAATAAGAACAACTTTTGAAGCGCGTGGATACACTGCATGGGATCCTTCTTCTCCTCCATTTATTATTGAAATTGGGCAAGGAAAAACTCTATGTATTCCTACTATATTTGTTTCCTATACGGGCGAATCTCTTGATGCTAAAACTCCCTTATTGAAGGCCTTAGTTGCTCTTGATAAAGCCGCGATTGATGTATGTCAGTATTTTGATAAAAATGTAACGGCGGTAACGCCCACACTTGGTTGGGAACAGGAATATTTTGTTGTTGACGCAGGTCTTGCAAATGCACGCCCGGATATTGTGATGACAGGTAGGACTGTTTTCGGACATGCACCCGCTAAAGGCCAGCAATTAGAAGATCATTATTTCGGTTCTATTCCTGAAAGAATATATGCATTCATGAGAGATTATGAAGAAGAGGCTTATAAATTGGGTATTCCACTTAGAACAAGGCATAATGAAGTGGCGCCATCACAGTTTGAGTGTGCACCAATATTTGAAGAAGTAAATCTTGCAGTTGACCACAATACATTATTAATGGATGTGATGACGCGTGTGGCAAAAACGCATAATCTTATGGTTTTACTTCACGAGAAACCTTTTGCAGGAATAAATGGAAGCGGTAAACACAATAACTGGAGCATGGCTACTAATACCGGGGTAAATCTTCTTGCTCCCGGCAAAACGCCAAAAACCAATCTAATGTTCTTAGCGTTCTTCGTTAATACAATTAAGGCTGTTCACGATCATGCTGATCTTTT
Source organism: Chitinophagales bacterium (assembly GCA_038245055.1). GTDB lineage: Bacteria > Bacteroidota > Bacteroidia > Chitinophagales > Chitinophagaceae > Ginsengibacter. The sequence goes on from JBBRSV010000006.1 coordinate 49,137, forward strand.
GCGTGCTTCAATAGCATCTGAAGGGAACGATCATCGCCTCGGTGCAAATGAAGCTCCTCCTGCGATCATATCAATATTTATCGGGAAATATTTGACGGATGTTCTAAACCAGATTGAAAAAAGAGTAGGCGATAAATTTGATGAACAGGATGAAGCAATATTAAAACTGGATATTCATAAAAGTATTCCGGAATTAATGCTGGATAATACAGACAGAAACCGTACTTCTCCTTTCGCTTTTACCGGAAACAAATTTGAATTCCGTGCTGTAGGTTCAGCCGCAAACTGCGCACAGCCGATGACAATTTTAAATACAATTTTGGGCGAAACTCTTGCCCAGTTTAAAGCAGATGTTGATGCACTTATTGATGGAGGTGAAAAGAAGGAAGTTGCTTTAATGCAGATTATTCAAAAATACATCGTAGAAAGCAAATCAGTATTATTTGAAGGTGACGGATATAGCGAAGAATGGGAAAAAGAAGCCGAAAGAAGAGGTTTGCCAAATGTAAAAACCACGCCTTTGGCTCTTGATGCTTTTGTAACTGATAAAGCAAAAAAATTATTTGCTAAACATAACATTTATACCCACGGCGAATTGGAAGCAAGGCATGAAATTATGCTGGAGAATTATGTAAAGAAGGTGCAGATTGAAGCAAGGGTAATCGGCGATCTAGCCTCAACTTATATTCTACCTGCTGCAATAAAGTATCAAAATGTGTTGATACAAAATATTCAGGGGCTTAAAAATATTGACATTCCAGAATCGGGTTATGCTAATCAAAAGCATATAGTAACCAATATTTCAGATCATATCGCCAACATTAGCTCAAGCGTTGAAGCAATGATACAGGCAAGAAAATCTGCCAATAAAATTGCTGATACTCGGGGAAAAGCAATCGCCTATTGCGATACTGTAAAAGTGCATTTTGATAAAATCCGTTATCATGTAGATAAACTGGAACTTATTGTGGATGATGAATATTGGGAATTACCTAAATATCGTGAGATGCTTTTTTTAAGATAAAAGAACTTTCATTTTTGACAAACCCTGCAGTAATGCGGGGTTTTTTGTTAGATAAATTAACGTAAACGACGTTTACATGAAAAGGAAAAAATTTGGAATTTTATTTAGTTGATTGGCTAATTATTAAATCAATCGGAAGTGATCATATCTGCCGAATGTATAAAAAAAAACCCGGCGATTGCCGGGTCTTTAAAGTTCATCTCAAGGTGAATATCTTTTTTAAATTTTGGAAGTTTCGTGCGCATTTACGTCATTTCTAAAAACTACCACACCATCAAAGACATCTACCAAAACCGGGTGCGTTTTATCAATTGTTCCGCTTAATATTTTTTTACTCAATTGATTAATAATTTGTTTTTGGATAAGCCTTTTTAATGGGCGGGCTCCAAATTGTGGATCGAATCCGTTTTCAGAAAGATAATCCAAAGCATATTCACTAAACTCGAGTACAACCCCACTTTTTAATAACTGATCTTTCAGGTCATTCAATTGCATTCTCACAATTTCCCTGATTTCTTTTAGCATCAATGGCTGAAACATAATTACATCATCAATCCTATTTAAAAATTCAGGACGAATGGTTTGCTTCAACAATTCCATTACTTCTCGCCTGGTCTCTACCACAACATTTTCTTTATTTTCTTCGGTAACATTTTCAAAATTTGCCTGTATGATGTGGCTGCCCATATTGCTGGTCATGATGATGATGGTATTCTTAAAATTAACTACTCTGCCTTTATTGTCCGTAAGTCTCCCATCATCAAGCACCTGCAACAAGATATTAAATACATCAGGATGCGCTTTCTCAATTTCGTCCAATAATATAACACTGTAAGGTTTGCGTCTAACCGCTTCAGTTAGTTGGCCACCTTCATCATATCCCACATATCCCGGAGGCGCTCCTACGAGCCTGCTCACTGAATGTTTTTCCTGGTACTCACTCATGTCGATGCGCGTCATCATACTATCATCATCAAAAAGATATTCAGCAAGTGCCTTGGCAAGTTCTGTTTTACCAACACCTGTTGTTCCCAGGAAAATAAAAGAACCCAGCGGTTTTTTTGGATCATGAAGACCCGCGCTACTCCTGCGTATAGCATCGGCAACTGCTTCTATAGCCTCTTCCTGCCCAATTACACGTTTATGCAATTCATCTTCAAGATTTAGCAATTTATCTTTCTCACTTTGCAGCATTTTATTTACAGGAATGCCGGTTGCCTTTGCTACGCTTTCTGCAATATCTTCAGCATCTACTTCTTCCTTAAGCAATCTTTTTTCACTTATGTCATCCAGTTGCAAAGTAAGATCTGCGATTACTTTTTCCTGGTCTTGTAACTTGCCGTAACGTATTTCTGCCACCTTTCCGTAATCTCCTTCACGCTCGGCTTTTTCCGCAGCCATCTTCAATCGCTCAATTTCTGCTTTAGCATTTTGAACTTTTTCAACAATTTCCTTTTCCTGTATCCACTTAGCTTTGAACGTATCCCGCTCAACAGAAAGATTCGATATTTCAGTGTTTAAGTCTTTTAATTTTGCAACGTCCTTCTCTCTTTTAATTGCTTCTCTTTCAATTTCGAGTTGCCGGATAGCTCTTTCCAGTTTATCAAGTTCTTCAGGCATTGAGTTCATTTCAAGCCTAAGTTTTGCAGCGCTTTCATCAATCAGGTCAATCGCCTTATCGGGCAAAAAACGATCGGTCATATACCTGTGCGATAATTCGACCGCTGCAATTATTGCTTCATCTTTTATACGCACATGGTGATGTGTTTCATATTTATCTTTAATGCCCCTTAAAATTGAAATAGCATCTTCAACTGATGGTTCATCAATTAAGACTTTCTGAAATCTCCTCTCAAGCGCTTTATCTTTTTCAAAGAATTTTTGATATTCATTTAAAGTAGTTGCACCAATTGCGCGAAGTTCTCCACGCGCCAAAGCAGGCTTTAAAATATTCGCTGCATCCATGGCTCCGTCACCGCCGCCAGCACCAACCAATGTATGTATTTCATCAATAAATAAAATGATTTCTCCGTCACTATCTCCCACTTCTTTTATTACCGATTTTAAACGTTCTTCAAATTCGCCTTTATACTTTGCACCGGCGATCAGCAATCCCATATCCAAAGCAAAAATTATTTTTGACTTTAAATTTTCCGGTACATCTCCATTAACAATTCTATGAGCTAAACCTTCTGCTATTGCAGTTTTACCAACGCCAGGCTCACCAACTAATATGGGATTATTTTTTGTTCTTCTTGATAAAATATGAAGCGTTCGCCTTATTTCTTCATCTCTGCCAATAACTGGATCGAGCTTGTTGCTTCGCGCAAGTTCATTAAGATTTTTACCGAATTTATTTAAGGCATTAAATTGTGTTTCTGAAGTTTGAGAAGAAACAGTGGAGCCTTTTTTTAATTCTTTGATTGCGGTAATTAAACTTTTTTCAGTAAGGCCGGCGTCTTTTAAACTTTTTGCAGCGTTATCGCTGCCCTGAACTATTGCCAACAAGAAATGCTCTACACTTATAAATTCATCATTGAATGTTTTTAAAGTATTGGCTGCCCGTAGCATTACATTATTCAGATCCCTGCTTATCACCTGGGCTGGTTCGCCTTCACTCATCTTTGGCAGTTTCTTTAAACTTTCATCGATTTTACTTTCAACAAAATTTACATTAACATTATTCTTCTTGAGTAAATAGTCAACAGGGCTATCTTCATCAAGGAGCAACGCTTTAAGCATGTGCTCAACTTCTATATTGGGATTTTTTTCGTTAAAAGCCAATTGCTGCGCCTTTTGAAAAATCTCCTGCGATTTTATAGTTAAATTGTTAGGATTCATATATTAATTTCCTTTTTTTATTTAAACTAAAGGAACAAAAACTACTCCAACAAAAATGAACGAAATTCTGTCCGAAAGACCTGGCTATATCTGCCGCAAATGCAGTCTTAATGCCACTTTCATGTTATTATTGCAGACTGTTTATAAAGATTTACTAAGAATAAATGTCAAAAATTATAATAGATAAATATTGTTGAAGTTGGAAATGTCAGCATTTGAGGTTTTAAACAGAAATACCACTCGATAATGTAAATCAATTATTTTTGAAATATATTCTTTGAAGGCATTGATTTTTGACGTAAAAGCAAGCCGTTCACCTGATGAGCAGGGTTAACTCAATGATATTTCCTTCTATAAAAAATCACCTATTGGATACACGAAATAAAAAATATGCTCAGCTTATAAAACAAAGCGCGAAAGATTTAGGTTTCGATTATTGTGGCATCGCAAAGGCTCAGAAATTAGATAAAGATGCACACCGCCTGGAAAAATGGCTCAATAAAGGTTACCAGGGAAAAATGGATTACATGGATAAATATTTTGATCTTAGAATTGATCCGACAAAATTAATTCCGGGCGCCAAATCGGTTATTACTTTATTGCTTAATTACTTTCCGGTAGAACGTCAAAATACAGAAGCACCGCAAGTTTCAACATATGCCTATGGAAAGGACTACCATGAAGTAATAAGGGAAAAATTAAAATTATTTTTGCTAGCGATAAAGGAGAATATAGGAGACGTTCATGGAAGAGGATTTACAGACAGTGCGCCTGTTTTAGAAAGAAGCTGGGCGCAAAAAAGTGGCCTTGGATGGGTTGGGAAAAACGGCAATATGATAACCAAAAATAGTGGCTCATTTTTCTTTATCGCAACATTGATAGTTGACCTTGAACTTGAAATTGATGATCCATTTGCAAAAGACTTTTGCGGCACCTGCACTAAATGTATAGATAGTTGTCCGACGGATGCAATTTTGCCTGGTAAGGTAATTGATGGAAGTAAATGCATTTCTTATTTTACCATCGAACTAAAAGATCTCTTAATACCGGATAACGTTAAAGGAAAATTTGAAAATAAAATGTTCGGCTGCGATATATGCCAGGATGTTTGCCCGTGGAACCGCTTTTCTTCGCCCACTAAAGAAATTGCGTTTACACCTATCCGTGAGATACTGGATTTTAGTAAAAATGACTGGGAAGAAATTACAGAAGAGTCTTTCAAAATTATATTTAAAAATTCCCCTTTGAAGCGGGCTAAATTTGAAGGCATAAAAAGAAACCTGAAATTTATTTCCTGAGAATAACTTCCATCAAAATAAATTTAAAAATCTACTCCGGCCTTCAGTAATACGCGACCATTGCCATATTTGTATTTACTGTAATCCACCGTACAAGGTGCGGCAAAACATTCATTTGCAATGGAAATTTTATCAACCATTTCTTTATATGTAAATCCTGCGCTGAAGGTAAAAAATGATTTTTTAATAAACCTGGTTCGGCATCCAAAACCAAAATCAATAAAAACACCGCCGCTAAACTTATACGAACTATAATAATTTATTTCTCTCCCTGGCTTATTTTTCCCGCTAAAATTATAGACCAAATCTCCATAGAAAAAAACTTTATTATCCTTTCCAAAATACCTGTGAACATCAAAAAACAAAGGATAAGATTGCTGAAAAATAGGGAGTTCGAATTAAGTAACTTTGAAGTTTTTACTACCTAACAAATTAAGATATGAGCCTGGCAGAAAAAGATTTTCAATATATATGGCATCCTTACACACACCAGAAAAACCGGCAGCCTGCTATTCCAATTGTAAAGGGAAAAAAAACAATTTTATTTGATGAGGCCGGGAATAAATACATTGATGCTATAAGTAGTTGGTGGGTAAATATTCATGGCCATGGCAATAAATACATTGCAAAGCAATTATACGAGCAAGCAAAAAAATTACAGCAGGTAATTTTCACAGGGTTTACGCACGAGCCTGCTGTTGCTTTGGCAGAAAAATTATTGACAGTTTTGCCGGGGGATTTTTCAAAAATATTTTACAGTGATAACGGTTCTACTGCTACCGAGGTTGCGATTAAAATGTCACTGCAATATTGGATGAATAATGGCGAAGGAACCCGAAATAAAATCCTTGCTTTTCATCACTCATACCATGGCGATACTTTTGGCGCAATGAGTGTAAGTGAGAGGGGAACTTATACCTTAGCTTTCAGAGATAAATTATTTGAAGTAATTTTTATTGAAACACCAAACGCTTCAAACATCAACGAAATAAAAAATGAAATAGAAAAATATAAAGATCAGATTGCCTGCTTTATTTATGAGCCGCTTTTGCAAGGTGCGGGTGGCATGAAAATGTATGATGCAGATGATCTCGGACTGCTGTTGTCTTTTCTTAAACAAGAAAATATTATTTGCATTGCAGATGAAGTGCTTACAGGATTCTATAGAACCGGAAAATTTTTTGCAGGCGATTATGTAACGCAAAAAGCCGACATCATTTGCCTGAGTAAAGGCCTTACCGGGGGAACGATGGCTTTAGGTATTACAGCCTGCACGGATGGTATTTACAGCGCCTTCGTAAGTGACGATAAAACAAAAACCTTTTTTCATGGCCATTCTTTTACGGCAAATTCTTTAGCCTGCACCGCAGCGCTGGCAAGCCTTTCACTGTTGCAAAAGGAAAAGTCGCAAGAGCGAATTGAAAACCTTTTAAAAAGTCAACAGCATTATTTTGATGAGTTAAAATCATTTGAGGAAAAAAATATAATCAAAAATTTACGACTCCTGGGAACAATAGTAGCCTTTGAAGTAAATACAAAAGAAAAGGATGGATATCTCCATAACCTGGCTACAGAATTTTCAAATTTTTGTTTACAAAAAGGTGTCTATTTGCGTGCGATGGGAAATACGATTTATACAATGCCGCCCTATTGTATCACCAAAAAAGAACTTAAAAAAGTTTATTACGTAATTAAAGATTTTCTAAATATTAGTTACCAGTAATTTCTCTGATTGTCATTTTATTTCAGCCGCTTTTTTCAATTTTTGTAAAGCTTCCTCATAGGAGTAGCCACTGATTTTATCCAAAAAAATACCCATAAATTTTTTCAATGGATACGGGCCTAAATTTACATTTATGTTCCAGGTCAATAGCATTTTTGCTTCACCGTTAGGTACTATAGCAAATTGATAAGTTTGATTATTCTTTCCATCTTGCGCTACCGAAAAAACAATGCTGTCTTTTTTAGCGACTAATAAAGTAATGGATAATTTTTCTGGCTTTGTAACAGAATAAATTTCGAAAAAAGTTTTGTTCTTAGGTGAAATATTAATGCTAATATTTTTATCCTGGAACGCCGGATACCAGTTCTTCCAATTATTAAAATCAAGAATCTGCTCCGTAACTTTATTTTCGGCAGCACTAATAGTTATTGATTTTGAAACGGTAACCTGTGAAGGCAGGAAGAGTGTTATCACAAAAAGAAACGCAAGCAAAACAACCACAGCAGTAACAAATAATTTTACACTTCGCATTCTCAAAATTTTATTCCCACTTAAAAACCTTTGTTGCAATCGCATATACCACTACTCCCCAAATCAATAGCACTGCTATTTCCGGCCTCACGTCCCAAAGAGTTTTTCCTTCAAAAGCAACCTCACGGAGTGCTGTATTTAAATGGGTGAGCGGCATTATTTTAGCGACCCATTGAAGCCATACCGGGAAAACATCTATAGAAAAGAAAGTGCCGCTAATTAAAAATTGAGGAAGGGTTATAAGGTTGGCAAAAGGTGGAATAGTGCTGTCGCTGGTTGCAAGCCCGCTTACGATAAAGCCAAAGCCCATGAATACGACAAGGCCTATAAAACTTAGCACAAGCATATCAACGAATGTTTGAAATCCATGTATTAGCGTAAAGCCAAAAAAATACCTTCCCATAATAATAATCACAATGGCCGTAAGCAACTGGAATAAAACCCTGCTCAGCATTTCTCCTAAAATAATATACGTTCTGCTAATGGGCGTTGCAAAAAAGCGCTTTAATACAAGGGTATTACGCAAATTAAAAAACATAAAAGCCACACCAAAAACACCGGAGGCGAGCAATGAAAATCCAAGTTGTCCCGGAAGAATAAAATCAATTGTTTTGTATTCCCTTATCTCCGTAATATCTTTTTTGTAATCAAAATTAAAACTTGCGTAAGATGGGCGGCCCTTATAATACCGGTTACTTACTTCGTTTATTACACTTTCAGCAAGCGTTTTAAATTGGGGCCATTTATCGTTGTTAGCGTTTGTACTTTTCAGTGTAAAATCATAAGGAGGATTTCCTGAAGCACTTTTTTGAATATTTATAATAGCAGTCAAATTTCCTTGTTGCAAATCATTTTTTAAGGAGTCCTGATCGTGATATCTTTTTATCTTTAGGCCGGGCGTGTTTTCAAATGCCTGGTACAATGCATTACTTGTGTCGGCATCGCTTTCAATAGCTACTTTATAAGTTTTTCTGCCGCCAGAATTTCCTATGAAACCAAATACAAGAATAAAAATAAATGGAAAAGCAAATCCAAAAATTACTGCTGACGGGCTCCTGAATATAGCCCGAAAACTTGCTTTTGTAATAGCAAACATTGCCCTTGACTGGCTGTATGGTTTCATTTAATTCCTTATTTTAAAAAAGGCAAAACTATTGGAGAAAAAATAAAGTGAAGAAATAAGATTAAAAGTAAAAAATTAAAGTGGTTGTTGATTGCGATAATGACAATATTAAATAAAATCAGAAGATAAGGTAACATGTATGTTGTCCACATAGGTAGCCAGGTAATATGCGCAATTTCCAAAGGCATTCAAATCTTATCAACAATTTCTTTCGACTATTGAAAATTGATTTAATATTTTAAGTTTTCAGTGGCTATTTTTGAATTTTAAAATATGTTTAAAAGGCTATCCGGCATTAAAAATTATTCGAAACTGATGTTTTATTACTGATGAAGAACCCATGAAATACAATTTCATTACCATTGAAGGAAACATTGGAGCAGGTAAAACTACCCTGGCGCACTTGCTAAGCAAGCGACTCAATGCAAGATTAATATTAGAGGAATTTGCGGACAATCCTTTTCTCCCAAAGTTTTATGAAAATCAGCAGCAGTATGCTTTTCCGTTGGAATTGTTTTTTATGGCAGAACGATATAAGCAGTTAAAAGATCTCCTGCAAACGAAGGATATGTTTCAACATGTTACCGTTTCTGATTATCTTTTTACGAAATGTTTATTGTTTGCAAAGGTGAATTTACCTGATGAAGAATTTTTACTTTACCAGAAATTATTTGATATTATTAATCCACAGTTGGTGCAACCGGATCTTTTAATTTACCTGCATGCACCCGTTGTTAAATTAAAGGAAAATATCAGGAAGCGAAACCGTTCTTATGAGCAGGCCATCGGTTCAGATTATCTTTTTTCGCTACAGCAAACTTATACCCAATACATAAAACAGCACAACATTAAAACTTTATACATTGATGCTTCGTCGGCTGACTTTTTAGGAAACGAAAAACATTTAAACGCCGTACTCGACGCACTTAATACCGATTATGAAGAAGGCCAGCATTATTTGCAATTGCCTTAAAAAAAAACCATGAATCCTATTACAAAAAATGATCCTTTTGCGTCAGTTAAATCATTAGAATTCCGCAACCTTTTAACAGGCCGGTTTATTTTTATCATGGGCCTACGGATGATGGCTACATTAGTTGGCTGGTGGATCTACCTGTTAACGAATGACCCTTTTGCTATCGGTTTAATTGGGTTATCTGAAGTGATCCCCGCAGTTTCTCTTGCCTTATATGCCGGCCATGTCATCGATCAAAGTGAAAAGAAAAAACTTCTTTTAAAAGGCGTAATACTTTATATAGTAGCAGCTGTGATTTTAGTTTTTATATCCGGCAGTTTTATTGCAAGCCATCTTAGCAACCACTGGATAGCCATTTGCATTTATATTGTCATTTTTGGCACAGGTATTATCAGGGCTTTTACTGGCCCCGTTTTCGGCGCAATGATAGCGCATATAGTACCAAGGGAGCATTTACAAAACGCAACCACCTGGAGCCAGGGAACCTGGCTTTCTGCTTCAGTTACAGGCCACGCTGTTGGGGGCCTTTTAATTGCAGGGCTTGGCATCACCGGCACTTTAATAAGTGTTAGTTCCCTGGTTACATTATCGTTTTTCTTTTTAATAAAAATTAAAAAGAAACCTGCGTTAAATGTGAAAGGTGTAGTAAGAACGTGGGAAAGTGTAAAGGAAGGACTCCGTTTTGTTTTCAAAACAAAAGAACTTTTAGGCGCCATTTCTTTAGATCTATTTGCTGTTTTATTTGGTGGCGCTGTTGCCTTAATTCCTATTTACGCCCGTGATATTTTAAAAGTTGGCCCCGAAGGTTTTGGATTTCTCAATGGTGCTGCAGACCTGGGTTCAATTATAATGGTTGCAATTCTTACCTTATTTCCATTGGGGAAAAAGCAAGGTAAAAAATTATTGCTTGCCGTGGCAGGATTTGGTATTTGCATTATAGTTTTCGGCATATCCAAGCTTTTCGTTTTATCATTTGCTACCTTACTAATTTCAGGAATGTTAGATGCCATAAGTGTAGTAGTAAGAGGCACTATTACTCAATTAAAAACACCAGATAATATGCGTGGACGGGTGATGAGTGTAACTTCTATGTTTGTAAACTCCAGCAATGAGCTTGGGCAGTTTGAAAGTGGAATGATGGCCAAACTTTTAGGCACTGTGCCATCCGTAATTTTCGGTGGCTCTATGACTCTATTTGTAGTTTTTCTAACATGGTTTAGAGCGCCGACCTTAAGAAAGATGGAATATTAAAAAGATAGGGTTAAACGCCGGGGACAATGAAAAGCACTTTTTTATCAAAAAAATTATAAGAACAGCTTTTATTTTATATCAAATAAATCAATCAACAATTTAACCCTATCCATTACCGTTAGTTATGTTGATATCTCTACCAATTCTATATCAAATATTAATTCCTTGCCGGCAAGATGATGATTGGCGTCAAGAATAACAATATCATCTTTTACCTCAGTAACAACCACCGGAACCGGATGGCCGGCCTCATTACGTAATTGCAACTTCATACCTAGTTCCAGTTTCATATCCGCCGGAATATTGGATTTGGGAAATTCTATAATAGCTTCTTCGTTTTTTTCACCGTAGGCATTTTCAGGAGCAATGGTTATCGTCTTTTTCTCTCCTATACTCATACCCGGAATGGCCGCATCAAAACCAGCGATCATTTGACCCGCACCTACAGTAAACTCAAGGGGTTCACGCCCTTCACTTGAATCAAATTGTTCTCCTGAATTTAATTTGCCTTTATAATGAACCTTTACAAGGTCACCTTTTTTTGCTGTGCTCATTTTAATTCGTTTATAGATTCATACAAAATTGTAAAGAAATTATAACTTACTCTTCTCACTAATTAACATTATAACGTTATTAATTAATGATGTTTGAACTATGTAATTTAGAAAAAAAAACTCATCTGGAAAAGCCAAAATAGCTCAACATAATTATCGGCTATCTATAAATAATTTTATGGAAATTTGGCGGATGAAAAGACAACTAATTCTCCTCGCATTCTTTTTAATAATATTTTCGGAAAGCTATTCGCAAAAAATAATTATACCCGGAGCTGATAGAATGGAGGTGTATATTCCGCTGTTAAAAGGAAAGTCTGTTGCTGTTTTTGCTAACCAGACTTCTATGGTTCACAACACAAACCTCGTAGATACATTAATAAAAAGGGGTATCAAGGTTGTTAAAATTTTTGGACCGGAACATGGCTTTAGAGGCACCGCCGATGCAGGAGAAAAAGTAGGAAATGCAATTGACAAAGAAACCGGCGTTGAAGTAATAAGCCTTTACGGCAAACATAACAAACCCACTCCGGAAGATTTACAAGGAGTAGATGTGATGATATTTGATATACAAGATGTAGGTACCAGGTTTTATACTTTTATTTCCTCGCTTCAATATTATATTGAAGCTGCGCTGGAAAATTCAAAACCAATTCTAATTCTCGACCGGCCCAACCCAAATGGTTTTTATGTAGATGGGCCTGTGCTCGATCCAAAATTCAAAAGCTTTGTTGGCATGCAGCCCATTCCCATCGTCTACGGGATGACGTTAGGTGAATACTCATTTATGATTACTGGTGAAAAATGGCTCAGCGACGACGCCAATAAAAAATATTCTTATTATTTACATGCAAAGAATTCTCCTGATACGCCTTTTCATTTTTTGGTAATCAAGTGTTTGGATTATGACCATAACAGCAAATATATATTACCGGTAAAGCCTTCCCCAAACCTACCTTCTATTCAGTCTATTTATTGGTATCCAACAACCTGCCTCATTGAAGGAACAATTTTAAGTGAAGGGCGTGGGACTAATAAGCCATTCCAATTATTTGGCCATCCTGATCTTCCAAAGAACTTAATAAGCTTTACTCCCGAAAGTATGGAAGGAGCAAAAGACCCGAAGTTGTTGGGGCAAAAATGCTATGGCTGGGACGTTTCAGGAACTACGGCTGAGGTATTAAAAAACGTAGATAAAAAAATACAACTAAAATGGATCATACAAGCTTATAAATTGTTTCCGGATAAAGAAAATTTCTTTCTAAAATCTAATGGTTTTAATCGCCTGGCAGGTAATGATGTATTGATGAAACAAATTAAAAATGGTGTTTCAGAAAATGAAATAAGAAAGAGTTGGGAGCCCGCATTAAGTCGTTTTAAAAAGATCAGAAAGAAATATTTACTTTACAAAGATTTCTAAATTTATCTTTTTAATCTTCTAAAAAATAGTTCCACCTTATTTTTTAAAAATTAGTTTTTAATGGACAAGCCCCGCATTATTTTTATGGGTACGCCAGAATTTGCAGTTCCATCTCTTGAAAGAATTGCCGATGCAGGTTATGATATTGCCGCAGTAGTTACTGCACCCGATAAACCATCTGGTCGCGGGTTGCAGGTAAATGAAAGTGCCGTAAAAAAATTTGCTGCGTCAAAACAATTAAAGATACTTCAACCCGAAAAATTAAAAAACGAAGATTTTATAAGTGAGCTCAAACAGTTAAACGCAGACCTTCAAATTGTTGTTGCTTTTCGTATGTTGCCTGAAGTAGTGTGGAATATGCCGCCAATGGGCACCATCAATTTACATGGATCTTTATTGCCGCAATATAGAGGCGCAGCACCAATTAACTGGGCGATAATTAATGGAGAAAAAGAAACAGGTGTAACAACATTTAAACTGAAACATAATATTGATACCGGCAATATTTTAATGCAGCAAAAAATTGAAATAGGCGATACCGAAACCGCAGGAGAATTGCATGATAAAATGATGCAGGTTGGCGCTGATTTGCTTTTGGAAACAATTGACAAGCTCGAACAAAATTTGTTGAAAGAGATTCCGCAAACCAGTATAAAAACCGAATTTGATGAGCCAATCGTTTTGCATCATGCTCCTAAAATATTTACAGAAACCTGCATGATTGATTGGCAAAAAAGTGTTGGTGAAATATATAATTTGATTCGGGGTTTGTCTCCCTACCCGGCGGCATTCAGCTATGTAAATGAAAAAAAATTAAAAATATTTATTGCAGAGAAGGAAATTACAAGTCTCCAAAATTCACCCGGAGAAATCATTTCAGACAATAAATCATTTTTAAAATTTGCCTGTAAGAATGGATATATTTCTATAAAAGAGTTACAGTTGGAAGGAAAGAAGAAAATGAATATTGAAGATTTTCTGCGAGGATGGAGGCAGTAAAAGAATTATTTCACATAACTCAAAGCGCAATCAAATTTAGTATCGGTAGCTCCTAATTCTTCTGCGGCAGCATTGCTCAAAATAATTGAAAGCCCTGAGTTTTGTTTTATGTCAGGAATAGAGTCAAGTACTTTAGCATAAACGCTTTTATTAGTTAAATTATCCGTAACCTTTATTACCGAGCCCGGCTGTGCATCATTATTAAAGCAATAATATTTACCATCTTTCCATCCGCTGGTAGATTTAAATGTTCCCGCGCTACCATTTTCATTTACCGGAGATTTTTTTTCTGCCTGGTCGTCATACATTTTCTTAAAATAGCCACCGGAAAAATTGATCGTACTATTAGATACTGTTGTATTTACAGAGGTTTTATTAACGACTGGTTGCTCTGTTGCTGCTTCGCTATTTTCTTTTTTCTCAGGATCCGGCTTTTTTACCGGTGGTAGCCTGTCATGATTTGCGTCAGGATTTAGTGGCGGCGGAGATTTAGGTTCATCGTTATTTTCTGTAGAACCATCCAGGCCTGTCCTTCCGGCTTTTGCAGCCAAAGGAGATTCACTCTTTTGTACTTTAAGATAACCGATAATTAAGTTTGTGCCAATACTCACTTCGTCGGACTGAAGATGATTCCATTTTTTTATAACAGAGAGCGGTACTTTATTATAGTTGATACTCATTCTGTAAAGGCCTTCCTTTGGCAAAACAGCATGATAAACTGGAATAAGAGCATCGCCGGCCGGAGCCGTGCCTGATTGCAAAAAATTACTTTCTTCAAGCGGAATCTTTATCAATTGACCAATGCTCAAACCGTTTTCAAATTGCAAATTATTGTAGGCAGCGATTTCCTTTGCGGGAAGATTATACATTCTGCCGATGCTATAAAAATTTTCCTTAGGCGCAATCTTATGGTTTAAATATATTTTAGGCGAACTCCCTTCAACCATCAGATTACTTTTCTGCCCCAAAGCACCAACACTTATGGCCAACATTAAAATAAGAACACTGAACCACTTTGCCATAGCTAGGAATTTAACTGGTATTAGAAAAGACGGCTTTTGTGAATAATGATTTTTCATATTGTGCCTTACAAAGATGCAGTAAAAAAATTTATTTTGAAATGATCTCTTATCGGTTTATCGTTAAAATTTATAATAAGCCGTGCCATGCGTAAATATTTTAATCCGGCTTACAATCGTTGCTGCCATTTAACGCTCATTTCATTTTTCCATTGTGTAAAATCGCCTTCCATTATATGCGCCCTCGCTTTTGTAACGATGTCAATATAAAATGCAAGGTTGTGTATGCTGGCGATTTGTAAGCCTAAAATTTCTTTTGATTTTATTAAATGCCTTAAGTATGCTTTGCTGTAATAATTACTCACGTCGCATGCAATGCCATCATCAATTACTGAAAAATCTTTTTCCCATTTTTTATTATCAATATTGATTACACCATTGCTGGTAAAAAGCATGGCATTTCTTCCGTTGCGCGTTGGCATCACACAATCAAACATGTCAATTCCCAGGGAAATACATTCCAAAATATTCCAGGGCGTACCTACGCCCATTAGGTATCTTGGTTTATTTGTGGGCAAATTTTCACAGCACAAAGAACATATTTCATACATTGTTTCAGTGGGTTCTCCCACACTTAATCCTCCAATAGCATTACCGGTAGCCTCTTTCGAAGCAACATACGAACAGGAAATTTTTCTCAAATCGTGATGAACACCACCCTGGACTATAGGAAATAAATTTTGCGAATAACCATACTTATCTTTTGTATTATCTACTTGTTTAATGCACCTGTCTAACCAACGGTGCGTAAGTTCCATTGAAGTTTTTGCATAAGAATATTCACTGCCACCGGGAGGGCATTCATCAAATGCCATGATGATGTCTCCACCGATTATTCTTTGAATATCCATTACTTTTTCCGGGGTAAATAAATGCCTGCTTCCATCGATATGACTTTGAAACAATGCACCTTCTTCAGTTAACTTACGGGTACCGCTAAGCGAAAAAACCTGGTAGCCGCCGCTATCTGTAAGTATTGGTTTGTTCCAATGCATAAACTGGTGTAATCCACCTGCGGCTTCCAAAACTTCCAGCCCCGGCCGCAAAAACAGATGGTACGTGTTTCCTAAAATAATTTGTGCTTTTACGTCTTCTTGCAACTGTTTTTGTGTAACCGCTTTTACGCTTCCCACGGTACCGACGGGCATAAAAATAGGTGTGAGAATTTCGCCATGATCGGTAATAATTTTACCGGTTCTTGCTTTAGATTTTTTATCAGTATGTTGAAGCTCAAATTGTAACCCAGCCATAATTTCCCCCGTCGCGTTTTAAGTGCATTAAAAAGCAAATATAGTTTTTGAAAAAAGAAATAGAATTGACAAGCTAAACTATATCAGATATTTTGTGCGTAGATGGAACGTAACTATGTTTGCATCCGAATGAAACTAACTGAATATTTGTCTCAATGGCAAAACCTTTTGTTCCTTGGATTTTGTATCATCACTTTAGTACAGGTTTTTTACTATCTTTTTTTCTTCACGCGCCTCGCATTTTATAAACCGAAACAACGGGCAGTTACACAAACGCATCCGGTATCAGTTATTATTTGCTCAAGAGACGAAGCAGGAAACCTTGTAAAAAACTTACCGGGCGCACTCGTGCAAAAATATAGTACTACGCATGAAGTAATTGTCGTTAATGATAATTCTTTCGATGAAAGCAAATATATATTGGAAGAATATCAAAGAACTTTTAAGCAATTAAACCTTGTAGAATTAAAGCAGGAAGCACGATTTATACCCGGTAAAAAATATCCGTTGAGTGTAGGTATCAAAACGGCTAAACATGAAATTGTTTTACTTACTGATGCAGATTGTGTTCCGGCGAGCGAGTTCTGGATTGAAAAGATGCAGGAAGGATTTACAGACGGCACCGAAATTGTATTGGGCTACGGTGCCCTTCATAAAAAAAAGGGATTTTTTAATAAACTGGTTAGATGGGAAACTTTTCAAACGGCATTGCAATACTTGTCTTATTCAAGAGCTGGCCTTACTTACATGGGCGTTGGAAGAAACTTAAGTTATAAAAAAACAGTTTTCTTTCGGCACAAAGGATTTTCCTCCCATAATCATGTTCCCGGTGGTGATGATGATCTTTTTATAAATAAAGCCGCCACAAAAAAAAACACGGCGATTGTAATTGATAAAGATGCGTTTACATTATCTGAACCTCCAAGAGCATGGAAAGATTGGGTGAAGCAAAAAAACAGGCATTACACTACCAGTAAATATTACAAGGCTGGTCACAAATTTTTGTTAGGCTTATACGCAATTTCCCATTTTCTTGTTTATCCGTTGTTCATACTTTCAATAGTTTTTTATAACTGGAAACTGGCATTGATCGTTTTTGGAATTCGACTGCTGATACAAGGTTTCATTATGTTTAAAACTACCAGCAAACTAGATGAAAAAGATTTATTTCCGTGGTTTTTAGTTTTAGATATTTGGATGTTTTTTTATTACCTGAGATTCTCGCCTGCACTTATCAGGCGTCCAAAAAAAGAATGGAAATAAAAGTAATTTGCGACGCATGGAAATTCTCACAAAATATTTTTCTGATTTTACAGGCAAACAAATAGACCAGTTTGCTGCGTTAAAGAATTTATATGAAGAATGGAATCAAAAAATAAATGTGATCTCCCGAAAAGATGTTGATAATTTTTATTTACACCACGTTTTGCATTCACTGTCAATAGCTACACAGTTTGACTTTCCGCCAGGATTTGAAATTATGGATTTAGGCAGTGGTGGCGGGTTTCCGGGCATTCCGCTTGCAATACTTTTTCCAAATGTGTACTTTCATTTAGTAGATAGCATTAATAAAAAATTAAAAGTTGTTGAGGCTGTAATTGTAGCAACAGGCATTAAAAATGTAACAGTTCAACATGCAAGGGCCGAAGATATTCACGACAGAAAATTTGACGTAATTATGTCGAGGGCTGTCGCGCCATTGAAGGATTTGGGTTATTGGAGTAAGCCCTTATTAAAAAAGAAACCTGTTGATCAGCCAAAAAAAATCACCGGCCTGATATGTTTAAAAGGTGGCGATCTCAATAAAGAAATTGCGGAGAGCGGTTATCGCCCAAGAATATGGGAAATAGAGAAAAATTTTGAAGAAGACTATTTTAAAGAAAAATACATCCTCCAGGTTACGCAGTTCTAATCAATTTATACATCCAAACATCTGTTTGCGGAGTGCTGCCAATTGGAAAGGGATGCATGACGCCGGTATCTTTAAAACCAAATCTGTTGTAGAATAATTTCGCCCGCTCATTATGTTCCCATACGCCCAACCACAGCAATTCATATTTCTTTTGTTCCGCAAATTCCAATGCAAATTTCATTAGTGCTGCACCAACTTTTTGCGCCAGATATTCCTTCAAAACATAGATCCTTTTCAACTCAATGCTCTTGTATTTTTTAATCACCGCTACATCGCTTTCTTCCTCTTTTATTCTAAGATAACCGACAGCAACTTCTTCAATGAATGCGATAAAATAAAAATCGTTTTCATCCTGCAATTCCTTCTCAACCTGCTGCATGCTAAAATAATCCGCTATAAAATCCCGCATGTCCTGTGCTGTGCAAGTATCTTTGAACGTATCGAAAAAAGTGATGCTACTCAATTCGGAAAGTAAAGACGCATCTCCAGGTAACGCACGGCGAATATTTATTCCCTTTATCACCAACTTAATTTGAGCGAATTATTTTTTTGATCTACATCCGCTATTCTTTTTGTAGGATCAATTTCTGCAAGCACGAGATCCGTGAGTGGATGCTTGAATTCAACAACGTATGTCGGGTTGGTCCAATTCCATGCGTCATGAACAATTCTTGCTTCAGGATTTTCTGCAGGCTTGTCGCCAAACATCAGGTCCAGGGGTACATAATGAATTTCTTTTGTGCTGTCCTTAAATGTAAGCTGAAGATCAATAGGCATAGGCATTTGACCGATGCGACGCAATCTTATTTTTGAAACGCCATTCTCGCTCCAAAGACTATCGATGCTATAATCTATTGTCTTGGTTGTATTGATCCAATATTCCTTATACCAATCCAGTTGTATACCACTTACATCCTGCGCAACTTTCATAAAGTCAGATGCGTTGGGATGTTTAAATCGCCAAAGCTTATAATATTGCAATAAAATTTTATCCCGAACCGAATCGCTAACGATGTAGCCTAGTTGTTCCAGGAACATATCGCCTTTTGAATAAGAATTTATGTTATAAGCAAAGTTTGTATTGTAATGATCTGAGTGCGTGGTCAAAGGTTCATCCAATTTCTGCTTTACTAAATAATAATAATTACCATATGAACTTGCATGATTCAAGGGAAGTTTATCTTCTTCTTCAACAGGTTCAATGTTCTTTACTTTGTCATAATATGCGGCCACCTCTCCTTCCGCAAAAGTAGTGAAACCCTCGTCCATCCAGGGATACATGCTTTCATTAGTACCAAGCATCATCTGATACCAACTGTGCATCCATTCATGAAACACGCCACCAAGCCCAGGACCACGCAACAATGTAGCCATAGGATATTCCATTCCGCCATCACCGCCTTGTATAAACGAATATTGAGGATAAGGATATTTTCCAAAACGCTTTTCCATATAAGGAAGAACTATTACAGCAGCGTCGGCAACGGTTTCCCATTTCTGCTGCATCGAATCGGAACTTTTGTAAATCACATGTAACGTTACACCAT
The DNA here is from genome assembly GCA_038245055.1 of Chitinophagales bacterium. Lineage (GTDB taxonomy): Bacteria > Bacteroidota > Bacteroidia > Chitinophagales > Chitinophagaceae > Ginsengibacter. Next base: position 68,665 of record JBBRSV010000006.1, read on the forward strand.
CTTCTTTTCGCACAAGATGCTCATAATCAGGATCTGCAGCCCACACAAAATCATGAATATTTTTACCAACAAAATGCCACGAACGTTTTGCTGCAGAAATATTTTTTAATGAAGTACCAGCCTTATCATATCCCCAACCGATTTCACTTGCATTTTGCAACACACCAGTACCGCCAAGTTTATAAGATTTGTCAATTTCTATTGTAACGTCATAATCGCCCCAAACGCCGTAAAATTCTCTTGCGACATAAGGTGTAGGATGCCATCCTTCATAATCATATTCACACATTTTTGGGTACCATTGGCTCATGCTGTATCGCACGCCTTCCGCATTATCGCGGCCGCTTCGTCTTATTTGAACGGGAACCTGCGCTTCAAAAACTATTTCAAAATTTACTTTGCTTTTTGGCAAAATAGGTTTCGTCAGATCTACTTCTAAAATTGTTCCGTGCAATTTTAATTGCTGCTCTACTCCATTAAGTTTTAAGGATTTTATTTTTTGGTATCCAATTTCAGACTGGCTTAATTTTGAAATCCGGTCTTTAACTCTTGGATCCCAATCCGCTCTTTTATTGACAATTATTTTACCCAATTCCCGGCTGCGTACATCCATTTCACTTCCTGGTTGAAAGGCATTCCAATACAAATGAAAAAAAACGCGATCTAATTTATCAGGAGAGTTATTTGTGTATTCTAATTTTTGATTTCCGGTAAAGCGATTTGTATTCACATCTACGTCTACATTCATCTTATAACTCACACGTTGTTGCCATCGATCAGGCTGTGCGGCGATATATGTTGAATAGGAAATAATTAAAATAAAGAAGAAGCAAGCTTTTTTCATGTACAAATTTTAACATTGAGAATCGCAAACTTCGGAAAATAGAAGTTATAAAAAAAACAAAATTGATTGATGAAAGATTTCTTTAGAGTGCCTAAACCTGCACTACTGTTTACCTTCAACAACAATAACAATTTCTCCTTTAACTGGCTTGGCACTAAAATAATTGAAAACTTCCTGTAAGCTTCCCCTTTTATTTTCTTCAAAAATTTTTGTGAGTTCGCGACTTACAGAACATTTTCGTTCCGGTCCAAAATATTCAATAAAATCTTCCAGGGTTTTGGTCAACCGCATCGGGCTTTCATAAAATATTAAGGTACGCTGCTCATCGGCTATGCGTTTTAAAAATGTTTGCCGCCCCTTTTTCAAAGGCAAAAATCCTTCAAAGCAGAAGCTGTTCATTGGCAACCCGCTATTGACTAATGCAGGCACAAACGCAGTTGCGCCAGGAAGGCATTCAACTTTAATATCTTGCTTAATACATTCGCGGACGAGTAAAAATGCAGGATCACTTACACCTGGCGTACCGGCGTCAGTAATTAAGGCCATTGTTTTACCAGCACTTAATTGGTCAACAAGGTGGCTATAAATTTTATGCTCGTTGTGCTGGTGATAAGGCGTAGTTGGCTTTTCAATATTATAATAACGAAGAAGCTTAGACGAAGTGCGTGTATCTTCCGCTAATATCAAATCAACCGATTTTAATATTTCTATCGCCCTGAATGTAATATCTGCAAGGTTGCCTATGGGTGATGGAACAAGATAAAGCATGAAACAGTAAATAATTTACAATTTATGATCCGCGTGGCAAATATCTTTATTCAATTAATTTGTATAAAATATTCTTCCATAACAGCATTTGCCAATAGTTTCTGAGATGCTTCTTCCGCAATCTTTTTTGCATCTTCTTTGTCATTCGCTTCTATCTGCAATTGAATGTGTTTACCAATGCGAACATCATTGATGGCTTTCATTCCAAGATTGGAAAGTCCACCCATAACAGCCTTTCCCTGTGGATCGAGTAATTCTTTAAGGGGCATTATTTTTATTTCAGCAACAAAATTCATTCGCTTTTTATTTTAATAGTTGACAGTGATAAAAGAATATAAAAAATGAAAACAATGGGTACAGCAATCCATTGCAAAAAAACAGCCGTAATAATTGCTATGACCAGCAATGTAATTTTTGGAACATTATTTTTAAAAGAAAAATCAGGAAATTTTAATGACATCATCCTGATGTTGGAAACCATAAGGTAGCTGAGTAAAATAATGATGCTATATAAAAACCATTTATTTATAAGAAGATTATTAATGCTGCTTATTGTATTAAAATGAAGAATAAGCGGGAAGGAAGCTACTAACAATCCGACGGCCGGAACTGGCACACCTTTAAAAGAAAATGCCTGTGATTCATCAAGATTAAATTTGGCCAGCCGGTACGCAGCGGCGCAACTCAATATAAAGGCAGGCACCAACCATAAGATAGAAATATTAAGGCCATTTTCTTCACGGGCAAAAGAGAACCTTAGCAACTGATAAATTATTACACCTGGAGCAACGCCGAAGCTCACCACGTCACTTAAAGAATCTAATTGTTTGCCAAGGTTGCTTGTGGCCTTCATTAACCGGGCAACAAATCCATCGAGAAAATCTATAACAGCGGCAATTATAATACAAATGGCAGCCCAGGTAAGTTTTTCCGGAATGTTGAAGCTGCTATTAAATTCTTCGTTCACATAAATAACGACAGTACTGGTTTGCAATGCAAAAACAACCGCCATGCAACCGAAAAATAAATTCAGCAGCGTGAAAAAATTAGGAATTTGTTTTCTCATTTTTAATTGGATGATTTCATCAGGGATTCTATTTCCTCTACCGTAATCGGAATATTTTTCATCAAATCCTTATTGCCATTTTTTGTGACCCAAAAATTATTTTCAATTCGCACGCCCATCTGTTCCTCTTCAATATAAATGCCGGGCTCAATAGTGAATAACATTCCTGCTTTTATTGGCTCAGTTCTCGTTCCCACGTCATGCACATCAATACCTAAATGGTGAGAAATTCCATGATATAGATATTTTCTGTAAGCCCTGTTTGCAGGATCTTCATTGTTAACTTGTGATTTCTTCAACAAGCCAATTTTTTGAAAAATGACTGTCGCTTCATCGCCAATTTTTTCAGTATAGTCATTAATAGTGATGCCTGGTTTTAAAATTGAGGCTGCATAATGATGCAAATGCAGGCAAGCATTATAAACTGTTTTTTGTCTTCGTCCAAATTTGCCATTAATGGGCACTGTGCGGGAAAGATCCGCGTTGTATCCTCCATAATTCGCGCCAAAGTCCATCAATATTAGTTCACCATTTTTACATTCATTATTGTTACTTATATAATGAAGTGTTCTCGCTCTATCGCCGCTGGCAATTATGCTACTGTAGCCTGGGCCGGAAGACCTTTGTGACAGGAACGAATGATATATTTCGGCTTCAATCTCATACTCCATTACTCCGGGCTTAATAAACTTAAGCAAACGCCTGAAAGTATTGTCAGTAATATCAATTGCCTTTTGAATAACTTCAATTTCTAACGGCGATTTTATCGCTCTTAATTCCTTTAATATTTTTGCACTTCGCTTATAATTATGCAAGGGATAACGGCTACGCATATCCGCTGCAAACCTATAATCCCTAACGGGAACGACATTTACTTTTCTATCATTCTCATTAGTATTTAAATAGATGGTATCTACCAGGTGAATCCATGGTTGCAGTAAACCATCAAGTGTATCAAGCCAAACGATTGTCTGCATACCTGAAATACTTTGGCCTTCGTTTACACGCAACTGATGGCCATTCCATTTTTCCTTCATTTCATCCGGGCGCACCAGCACCAGCACTTCCCGATACTTCGGGTCAGGGTTATCGGGGTACAATATAACCATTGTATCTTCCTGGGTAATGCCGCAAAGCCAGTACAAATCAGCGTTTTGAACAAATGAATACAGTGCGTCGCCATTAAGAGGCAATTCATCATTGCTATTAAATATCGCAATTGAATTGCGTTCCATTTTATCAATAAACCTTTTCCTGTTCTGAATAAAAATATCGGGATTTAACGGAAGATATTTCATGAAATGAAAATTTATGGATTGCAATATAACGATAAATAGATTTTCAGTTTTCCAAAATAAATTTATGCATGTAATGTTTACACATTAAAAAGTTTATTTTTTTATTCTTTTTAAGAAATTTTCATTCTTCCCCAATTTTATTTAAAAGTTCACGAAGTACTTTGGAGATAATAAAACGTTTCATTGAATTAGCAATACCATTATTCATTACCGGATCGGAACTCAAAAAATCATATAAGTAGCTTTGTGTTTGAATCAACATTTATATTCATGTCTGTACCCACGATGCTTGCTTTACCAAAAAAAATGCTTTTGAACCTGGGATTAAAATTCGCTGAAAATATATACTACCAGCTACCTCCGGAAGAACTAATAAAGCAGGCCGTAGAGAAAGGTGAGGGAGTTTTAAGCGACACCGGAGCCTTAGTAATTGATACCGGTGAATTTACCGGAAGAAGCCCGAAAGACCGATTTATCGTTAAGGATGATTTAACAAGTGGAACGATCGATTGGAACGATTTTAATCTCCCGATTGAAGAAAAATATTTTGACCTGTTATATAAAAAAATGACAGATTATTTAAAGAATAAAAAAATATGGGTAAGAGATTGTTACGCGTGTGCAAATCCTGATTATAGATTAAACATCAGGGTGATCAATGAAAATCCTTGTTGCAATCTTTTTGCCTACAACATGTTTTTAAGGCCTGGGGAAAAAGATCTTGAAGAAATCGACATTGATTGGAGTTTACTCCAGGTTCCTCATTTTTATGCCAATCCGCTGACCGACGGAACCCGCCAGAAAAATTTTGTAATTATAAATTTTACGAAAAAAGTAATTCTTATTGGTGGCACTCAATACACGGGTGAAATGAAGAAGGCAATTTTTAGCATTCTTAATTTCATTCTTCCGCATGATAAAGATGTTTTGAGTATGCATTGCTCTTCCAACGTTGGTAAAAAGGGTGACACCGCCATTTTTTTTGGACTAAGTGGCACGGGCAAAACAACACTCAGCGCCGACCCAAACAGGATGCTAATTGGAGATGACGAACATGGATGGGATAAAGATTCCGTGTTTAATTTTGAAGGCGGCTGCTATGCCAAAACAATTGATCTTAGCCTTGAAAAAGAACCTGAAATTTATGACGCGATAAAATATGGATCCATCCTTGAGAATGTCGCTTTTTTTAAAGGAACTAACAAAGTTGATTATTCCAGTAATAAAATAACGGAAAATACAAGGGTTAGTTATCCCATAAATTTTATTGGTAATTCATTGGAACCATCCATAGGAAAAAATCCTAAAAATATTTTCTTTCTTACGGCAGACGCTTATGGAATTTTACCGCCCATCAGCAAGCTTTCGCCCGGCCAGGCAATGTACCAGTTTATAAGTGGCTATACAGCGAAAGTCGCAGGTACAGAAGCAGGTATCGTTGAACCAAAACCTACTTTCAGCGCATGTTTCGGCGCTCCCTTTATGCCATTACATCCGGCAAAATATGCAGAAATGCTTGGCAATAAAATGAAAGAAAACAAGGTAAATGTTTGGCTTGTAAATACGGGCTGGAACGGAGGCGGTTATGGAGTTGGCAGCAGGATGAAACTTGAA
>JBBRSV010000007.1:0-71146 GCA_038245055.1 Chitinophagales bacterium
ACCGCTTTTATTAGGCTTCTTTCTAACAAACATCTTCAAATCTACTTCCCAGGACACCCATTACCAAAAGCACTATTCAGTAGTAGCAAGTATTACAAACCAAAAAAATGAATCTTTAAAAAAAGTGCGGAAAACAGGAAAAAGCAAAACTTCTGCTTAATAAAGGATTAGTTTATGATAGGTCCAAGGATTTCATAAAAGCACTAACTCTGTACAAAGAAGCAAAAAATATTTTTGATTCAATTAATGATTCAATTTTTTCTCCGTTTGCACAACTTACCATAGGTAACACTTTTTTAGAAATGCACCAGCTTGATTCAGCTTTATATAATTGTGAAGTAGCATACAAAAATGCGGTTCAAATAAAAGATAACTGGGTACCTCCATACATATTGTTGAGTTTAGGAAAAGTTCAGACTGAGTTAGGAAATACCGGTCTTGCACTGTCATATTTTAGGCAAACATTAGCAGGAATTACAAACGATGATGATGTGATTTGTGACTGCTATCTTTCCCTTGCTCAATTATACAAGAAAATTGAAAAGCAGGATTCTGCTATTTTTTATGCCGACAAGTCATTAGCCTTAGCAAGACAAAGCGGCTTCTATAACGATATGATTAATGCGAGTCTTTTTTTGTCTCACATTTATGAGGGAAAAAATCTTAAGCACGCGCTTCTGTATAGTAACAATGTTATTAGCTATAAAGATAGCATCCACAAAATGGTTGAATCAAGCACACAAGAAACTTACGCTGATTTTGATGAACAGGAACGTCAACGGGAAATTGAAGATGCAAAAACTGAATTCAAAAATCGTTTGCAGATGTATGCCTTTGCAGGAATCACTTTTACTTTATTAATTATTGCTTTCTTTTTATACCGGAGCAGCAGGCTGAAACAAAAAGCAAAACAAAACATTGAGAAAGCATATTCAGAATTAAAATTAACCCAGGCACAACTTATCCAATCAGAAAAAATGGCAAGCCTTGGCGAACTCACCGCAGGCATTGCACATGAGATACAAAACCCGTTAAACTTCGTGAATAATTTTAGTGAAGTAAATAATGAATTAGTTGAAGAAATAAAAAATGAAAATAACATTGATGAAATAAAAGCTATTGCAGAAGATATAAAGCAAAACAGCGAAAAGATTTTATTTCACGGCAAGCGTGCCGATGCTATTGTGAAAGGAATGCTGCAACATTCTCGTCAGGCAAAAGGTGTAATGGAACTAACAGATATTAATGCTTTGTGCGATGAATATTTACGATTGAGTTATCATGGCTTGCGTGCAAAAGACAAAGAATTTAATGCAGATTTTAAAACAGATTTTGATGAGAGCATTGGTAAAATAAATATTGTTCCGCAGGATATTGGGAGAGTACTACTCAATCTCATCAACAACGCTTTTTATGCAGTGAATGAAAAGCAAAAAATAACGAAAGAAATTTATCAGCCAACCGTTTTCTTAAGTTCAAAAAAGATGGGTGACAAGGTAATACTAACGGTAAAGGACAACGGTAACGGAATACCACAAAATATTGTTGATAAAATCTTTCAACCATTCTTTACTACCAAACCCACTGGGCAGGGAACCGGATTGGGGTTGAGTTTGAGTTATGATATCATAAAAGCACATGAAGGGGATATAAAAGTAGAAAGTGAAGAAGGCAGGGGGAGTATATTTACAATTAAGTTACCAATATAGAATAACAGCAACCTAATTAATCGATTATATGAAGCATCCGTTAATTTTTCTTTTTTGTTTATGTTTTCTACACGGCCATGCGCAAAACAGTATTGAAGACTTCAGGCAATTAATGATCAGTGATATTCGCAAACTTGATTCAATCGAACGCTTGTTGCCTGCAATGAAAGACGATACAGCAAAGGCAAACCGGCTGGGTGAGTTATCGTATCATTATGCGTTCAACCAGGCTGAAAAATCAGTGACGCTGGGACAACAAGGTGTGTTGCTTTCCACCCAACTTGGATATCAAAAAGGTATTGCCTATAATAACCAGTCATTGGGCTGGGGCTTATGGGGTGTAGGCGACTATAGCAAAGCTTTACAAACAGCGTTGCTTTCACTGCGTCTTTATGAAGCGTTGAAAGACCGGGAGGGAATAATTATCGACTATTATGAGATCGCCAATATCTATCGTGATTTTGGCGATTATAAAAAAGCCCGACTGAACGCCGAAAAAGGATTAGAGATGAGTGAACCGGTAAGTTTACAAAGACTGATAGGCGCTGGTATCATCGGCTCTGTATATGAATTGAATAACCAGATGGACTCGGCAAATTTCTTTATCCGAAAAGCAATCGAAATAAATAAAACTCTAAAGGTGGCAGCATGGGGGTGGCTGTATCAATTGCAGGGAGACGTTTACAGGAAAATGAAGCAGTATGACTCGGCTATGTATTATTACCGGATTGCTTTACCACTCGTTCAATATAAGGACATTATTGAAACCTACAATGGCATTGCCCTCGCCTATAAAGAAACTAACCAACCAGATTCAAGCATTTTTTATGCAAACGAAGTGTTGCAAAAGTGGAGTTTCGTCTCATATAGAAGGGGCATATTGCAGGCTGTTAATATACTGGCAGATATATATAAGAGAACAGATCAACGGGACAGCGTGATAAAATACCTCGAATTAGGCGTGGCGCTTAACAATAGTATTTACAACCAGGAAAATGAAAGGAATGTCCAGAGCATGGCCTTTGATGAGCAAACAAGACAAGACGACATCATCAGGGCTCAGCAGCAGTTAAAAAGTCAATTGAAAATGTACTTCGTTCTTTTTATCGGAGTTGTATTCCTTGCAATTGCCATTCTGCTCTGGCGCAATAATCAGCACAGGCGCAAAGCATACACAATACTTGAACTGCAAAAACAAGAAACAGATTTGCAACGAACGAAGGCCGAACAACGGCTGAAAGAGTTGAGGGATGTCCAGGCCCAACTAATCCAGACCGAAAAGATGGCTTCGCTTGGTGAACTCACCGCAGGCATTGCACATGAAATTCAAAACCCGTTAAACTTCGTTAATAACTTCAGTGAAGTAAATAAAGAGCTGATTGAAGAACTAAAGACAGAAGCGCAAGCAGGAAATAATATTGAAGTAATAGCCATTGCAAATGATATAGGTGCTAATGAAGAAAAAATAAATCACCACGGCAAAAGGGCTGATGCGATTGTAAAAGGCATGTTGCAACATTCACAATCAAGTAAAGGACAAAAAGAACCAACCGATATTAACGCATTATGTGAAGAATATTTACGGTTAAGTTATCACGGCCTTCGCGCAAAAGACAAATCTTTTAATTCAGATTTTAAAACAGATTTTGATAACTCCATTGGAAAAATAAACATTGTTCCGCAGGATATTGGAAGAGTGTTACTCAACCTCATCAACAACGCTTTTTACGCGGTGAATGAAAGGCAAAAAATAATGAAAGAAAGTTATCAGCCAACTGTTTTCTTAAGTTCAAAAAAGAATGGTGATAAGGTAACACTAACGGTGAAGGATAATGGTAATGGAATTCCTGATAATATCATTGATAAGATCTTTCAACCTTTTTTCACTACAAAGCCCACAGGACAAGGAACGGGACTGGGTTTAAGTTTGAGTTATGATATTATTAAAGCGCATGGCGGAGAAATAAAAGTAGAAACAAAGGAAGGAGGGGGAGCGGAATTCATAATTTGGATGCCGGCATAATTAGTTAACTTTCTGTCGTAAAATTCCGCTGATGAAAAAGATCCTTATTACAATTTTACTCTTCCTCTGTTTGCATGAAGCATATTCTCAAACTGAGCACCAGTATGACAGTTTGAAGAATTTGATCCGCTCTGCAAAGGACGATTCTACCAGGTTTTGGAGCACAGTAAGCCTGCTTTGGGATTATATTTATTCTACCCCCGATTCAGCAAATGTATATCTGCAGCAAAATATTCTGCTGGCTCAAAAAATGGAATCAGATGATGCATTGCGCATGTCTTATAACCAGTACGCAAGCCTGGAGGAAATTAATGGGAATTACACAGGAGCACTTCAATATTCACTCCGTAGTTTAAGTATAGCTGAACACATGAACAATTACGTCAGCATTTGTGAATCACATTTTGCTTTGGCTGAAATATACAATGATGCAGGAAACTTTGAAGAGGCAATTAATAATGTGCGCAAAGCGATATTGCTGCTTGAATCAAAATTAAATCCCGATTTCATACAGGAAAAAAACGAGTATGCTGCTTCGCGCTATGTAGCTGGACTTATGATTGCAGCGTCAATTTTTGAAGTGTTCAATCAACTCGATTCCGCACTGCAGTATGGAAAGAAAGCAGAGGATTTGGTTTTAAAAAGGTTTCCTGGTGATCCTTTCTTTCCTCTTGCCCTTGCTCCTGTAATGGGTAACATTTATTCAAAAAAGGGTGATTATTCTACTGCATTTAGCTATTACAGATCGGGTATTGAACTTGCTCATGGTTCCAAAGATTCCATGGATAATTACAACGGGATAGCAGGCATATTTAAAAAACAGGTACAATTAGATTCAAGCATTTTTTATGCAAATAAAGTACTGGAGCTTAGTAAAGCTGCTCATTTCCCGATTGGAAAACTTCAGGCGCTTACCTTATTGTCTGATGTATATAAACTAAAACACAATTCAGATAGTGTTGCAAGGTATTTAGAACTGGCTAATGAAACAAAAGACAGTATGTTCAATACAAAAAAAATTATGGAGATACAAAGCATTTCTACCAACGAACTACTCAGGCAGCAGGAAATAAAAAACCAGGAGCAGCAATATCGAAATCGTTTGCGCACTTATTTGCTCGGCGGTGGATTGCTGGTGGTTTTGCTTGTGGCAGGAATTTTATATCGTAACAATCGTCACAAGCAACTGGCAAAAATTAAAATTGAAAAAGCATATGAAGAATTAAAATCAACACAAGCTCAATTAATCCAATCAGAAAAAATGGCTTCCCTTGGAGAACTTACCGCAGGTATTGCACATGAAATTCAAAACCCATTAAACTTCATGAATAACTTCTCCGAAGTAAATAAAGAGTTACTGGAAGAAATGAAAGATGAGCTCGACAAGGGAAATGCAAAAGAAGCAAAAGTTATTGCAGAGAACGTAATAACTAATGAAGAAAAAATAAATCATCATGGCAAGCGAGCAGATGCAATTGTAAAAGGCATGTTGCAACATTCACAATCAAGTAAAGGACAAAAAGAACCAACCGATATTAACGCATTATGTGATGAATATTTACGGTTGAGTTACCATGGCCTTCGTGCAAAAGACAAATCTTTTAATGCAGATTTTAAAACAGATTTTGATAACTCCATTGGAAAAATAAACATTGTTCCGCAGGATATTGGAAGAGTGTTACTCAACCTCATCAACAATGCTTTTTATGCTGTGAATGAAAGGCAAAAAATAATGAAAGAAAGTTATCAGCCAACCGTTTTCTTAAGTTCAAAAAAAACGGGTGACAAGGTAATACTAACGGTAAAGGACAACGGTAATGGTATCCCTCAAAACATTATTGATAAAATCTTTCAACCTTTTTTCACTACAAAGCCCACAGGACAAGGAACGGGACTGGGTTTAAGTTTGAGTTATGATATTATCAAAGCACACGGCGGGGAGATAAGGGTGGAAACTCAAGGAGGGGAAGGAAGTGAGTTTGTTATTCAATTACCCGTTAACACTATTTGATGAAAAAGAATTTACTATTTACGCTCCTTCTACTATTTGTATCTGGCGTTTGCTTAGCACAAAGTTTCAATGACTTTAGACAAGCTGACAGCCTGAGGAATGAGTTGGCCGCTTCCAAAGAAGATAAAAGCAGCGTTTTGATTATGGCCCGGTTATGCAAGGTATACTCAAATCACAATATAGATTCGGCCATCAAGTATGGCACTCATGGATTGGAATTGGCAAAGCGAATTGAATATATAATCGGTGAAGTAAAGTGCCTGGTTAGTCTCGGTACTGCATTTGAAACAAAGGGCAACTTGCCGAAAGCCTTAAGTATGCATTACAAGGCATTACAGCTAGCTGAAGAAAATCGTTTTCCGTTTCAAATCGCCACGTGTTTGTTCCAAATTGGAGATATATTCCAGGATTTAAATGATAATCCCAAAGCAATCAGTTTTTATCATAGAGCCAGCCGAATAATTGACACTCTTAAAAACGAAGAAGGACTGGAAGATTTGCAAGTATTAAATGAGCTTAATTTAGGGGAAACCTATATGCTCAATAACCAGATGGATTCTGCCTTCCAACACCTTCAAAACACTTATAATGCTACACTAAATTCCGATACCTGGCATCCGGTACTGTTGATGTTTTTTGGCGATCTTCAATTTCGTCGGGGTAAGCACCAATTAGCTCTCGGATACTTACACAAAAGCATCGAAATATTTCAAAATAAAAAAGACCACTATTCAACCGCTGATGCCTGCAGAATCATTGCAGGATTTTTTAAAGAAATGAAAGAATCTGATTCATGTATTTATTATGCCAAACAAGGATTGAATGAAGCGCAATTAATCGGGTACAAATTATCAATATTAGCGAATAGTAAGTTATTAGCTGACATGTATGAGCCAAAAGATCTGAAACAAGCCTATTATTATTTAAATTTGTACGTTTCTGCAAATGAAGACCTTTATGGTGCAAAGAGAGTACAGGATCTCCAAAAAATAATTGCTGATGAACAGGAAAAGCAGCAAAAAATTGAAAATGGCAGAATAGCTTATCAAAACAGGTTAAAGGAATATGTTTTTATAGCGGGCATACTTGTTCTTCTTTTGGTCGCGTTCCTGGTATACCGAAATTACCTTCGTGAAAAGAAAGGTAAAAACCAACTCAATGAAAAAAATAAAGTAATTGAGCTCACACTGTCAGATTTAAAATCCACCCAATCCCAATTAATTCAATCAGAGAAAATGGCTTCGCTTGGAGAACTTACCGCAGGTATTGCGCATGAGATACAAAACCCTTTAAACTTCATGAATAATTTCTCCGAAGTAAATAAAGAGTCAATGGAAGAAATGAAAGATGAGCTCGACAAGGGAAATGCAAAAGAAGCAAAAGTTATTGCAGAGAACGTAATAACTAATGAAGAAAAAATAAATCATCACGGAAAGCGAGCGGATGCTATTGTAAAAGGAATGCTGCAACACTCACAGTCAAGGGCGGGAGTAAAAGAGCCGACCGATATTAATGCTTTGTGTGATGAATATTTGCGGTTGAGTTACCAAGGCCTTCGTGCGAAAGACAAATCTTTTAATGCAGATTTTAAAACACATTTTGATAACTCCATTGGAAAAATAAATATAGTTCCGCAGGATATTGGAAGGGTATTACTCAACCTCATCAATAATGCTTTTTACGCAGTGAATGAAAGGCAAAAAATAACAAAAGAAGTTTATCAGCCAACCGTTTTCTTAAGTTCAAAAAAGACAGGTGATAAAGTGATACTAACGGTGAAGGACAACGGTAATGGTATTCCTAATAATATTATTGATAAGATATTTCAACCTTTTTTCACTACAAAGCCCACAGGACAAGGAACGGGACTGGGTTTAAGTTTGAGTTATGATATTATTAAAGCGCATGGTGGTGAAATAAAAGTGGAAACGAAAGAAGGGGAAGGAACAAATTTTATTATACTATTGCCAATAGCTTGAATATTTTGATTTGATGATTTTATAATTTAACAAGTAAAAGCAGGCAGATCATGAATACTGGTTCGGGAAGAGCGGACTGTAGTGAATTAAATGTGGAAACTACGGATAGGAGGAAAGGTTTGTTGTCATTTTAATATACTAAATTCGAACAAGATCAAAGTTTACAAAATGAAAATATTAGTTGTGGATGATGAAGCTGATGTTCAGCTATTATTTCAACAACGTTTCAGAAGAGAAATCCGGAATGGTGAAGTAAACCTGATGTTTGCAACAAATGGACTTGATGCAATGGAGGTTCTTCTTAAAAACGGCCAGGATATTCGACTGGTTCTTTCGGATATAAACATGCCTGGAATGAGTGGTCTGGACTTGTTAAAAAGAATTAAAACAGCTGAGACTGCTCCAACCCCAGATGTAATAATGATAACCGCCTATGGCGACGACGAAAATCGTCTCCAATGTAAAAATTTAGGAGCAGAAAATTTACTTTCAAAACCTCTTGACTTCAATGCATTGAAAGAATTGATTGCCGAAAAGAACGACTTAAGTCTTTCCTAACCTACCTATTTTTTTTACCGCTTTCCAATAATGCCTCAAACAGTATTTGCATAAGAGCAATCAAATTTTTATTTATGATATCACTTTTGCTTTTAAATAAAAACAGTTACTTTAGATACTGAAAGAATTAAGCACTCTAATTATGACTCAGCCACCGCAGCCTGCAAATGAATTATCGCGGCTCGAAGAATTAGATTCATATAATATTCTCGATACGCTGTCGGAACAGGATTACGATGATATTACCAGCCTGGCGGCCACGATTTGTAAAACTCCCGTATCGCTGATAACTTTTGTTGATAAAGACAGGCAATGGTTTAAGTCTCACTACGGCACGTCAGAAACTCAAACAATAAGAGAATATTCATTTTGCGCCCATGCGCTTAACTCTCCTCATGAGCCTTTGATAGTTGAAGATTCCAGGCAAGACGAGCGCTTTGCGGATAACCCGATGGTTACCGGGGAGCCATATGTGATTTTTTATACGGGCTTTCCGCTGATTAACCCCAATGGCTATCCTTTAGGAACCTTGTGTGTACTGGATCATAAACCCAGAAAGTTATTAAGGGAACAACTGACTGCGCTGCAAATATTATCGAAACAAGTGGTGACGTTGCTGGAAATGCGTAAGTCGAATATTACATTGCAAAAAACAAAGAACGAGCTGGAAATAAGAAATAAAGAGCTTGAACAATTTGCTTCGGTGGTTTCGGGAGATATAAAGTCGCCACTCTCCGGCATATCAATGGCTAACCAGATTTTGGATGAGCAATTCCAAAGTGTGCTTGGTAAAGAAGGTATTGATATCGTCAATGTTTCAAAAAGGTCGGCGGAAAAAATTCAGGCGCTGGTTGATGGAATTTTATCCTACTATAAAGGCGTTAAGAATTCCGGTATTGTGGAACAATTTAATATCACTGAATTTTTTGAATCAATTTTTGCTGTACTCCCGAAAGATAAAAAGTACGAACTTGCTTACCCGCTGAACGGCGCATCAGTCAAAATGAATAAAAGTCAACTCAACCAGATTTTCAGTAATCTTATCAGCAACAGTATTCATCATAATAATAGTGAAGTAATAAAAATTGATATCAGTTTTTCTGAAGCTCCGCAGCAATATTTCTTTTCCATTACGGATAATGGAGTAGGTATTGCAAAAGAAAACCAGGAAAAAATCTTCAACCTGTTTACCACCATTCCATCAGCCGGCAATGGCAAAGTTAACTATGGTATCGGTCTTTCAACAGTTAAAAAAATTGTTGAGATCAACGGCGGCATTGTTACCATAGAATCTACTCCCGGTAAAGGCACAAAAATTTCTTTTAATATTAAAAAAGGATGGCCTTTAAGGAAAGCGGGGTAATAATCTACCTGTCGAAATCTGAATTTTTTTTTGAGAGAATGCAGGGCTTACATACAGCATTCATTCCAGACAAAATGATGCGAACTTTCATTTTGAGTTTCCAGGTTGCATTCTAATAATTTCCAAATAAAAAATGGGAAACTTCGGGAAGGCGAGGATACTGAAAATTCTTGATGTGTACCGCGTCAACTGTGGCCCGGGTCAAGATCCGGCTTGCAAAAAAAAACTTTGCAATATAAATTAGTAATTACATTATGGATTTCCTGGTGGTGATGGATTCATGGACCCAACCACAACCATTCCGGCAAACGAACCGTTATGCGGAGGTGCATCATAAATTGTATAGCAAACATATTTCTGTGTACCTCCCCGCGGCGTGTAGGCTTTAGGGACAAAAAAAAGCGGTTTTGTGCCTTCGGCGGAATATGTTTTTATGTCAGCAGCCATTACGAAAAATAAACCTTGAGAATACGCATTATCTAAATCCGGTTCTGCAACACCCGGATATTTTTCGATAGGCAAAGTGCCGAGAAAATCACCTTTATTGTCAAAGCCGGCAACCAACAAGAGAAAATATCCTAACATGGTTTATCAAAATTAAATACGGCCAGGGTAACTCCACCCAACCTGGGAAAGCCGGCAATGTCCGAGGCTTTCCAGTCAAAGATGTGATACTTATGCTTCATGTTATTTTTTTTGAAGGTTATATAAAATTTTTGAATAATTATATCAGCATAAATTCCTGCGATGGGAGTAAGCAGGAAAAGGGAAAATCCCTTAGGAATTTAAGAGCCGGAATAATACAAGGGTTTTTAAAAGAGCATTCAAAAGACTGATAAGAGCGGGTAATTTTTTAGCGGGTCAATATATCGCTACTTGCTTGGTTCATTATTTATCATAATCACTAATTATAAATACTGCGAAAACTTTTGCAACCGTTAGTCCCTCAAAAACCATTTTGCAGAATTTAAATATCCCCATTTAAATAATATTTTAAAAACTTCTTAATTTTTTTAAGAATTATTCATAAGTTTGACAAAATTATCAGCTGCTTCTTAAAATAATGACCAAGACGTCACATTATAAAAGGAAAATAATAAAAGAATTGTGTTTCGGCAAAACATTGTCTGCGCAGGAAATGAGCCTGTTGACCGGGAAAAGTTTGCCACTTACGATGAAAATGTTGAGCGAATTGGTAAAAGAGGGCCTCATAAAGGAAAGTGGCTATGCTGTATCAAAAGGTGGCAGAAGACCTTTGACTTATTCAATGGTTTCGGGAAACATGTATGTTATTTCTGTTGCAATGGATCAACTTGTTACTAAGATCGGCATCATCGATGTACAGGATTATACAATTAGCGAAGTAAAAAAATACAATTTGAATCTTTATGAACACTCGAACGAACTGCTCAAATTGGTAGCGTGCCTGGAAGACTTTATAGACGGAGTGGCCATTGATAAGGGTAAAATAATTGGTATTGGAATAGGCATGCCTGGCTTTGTAGACGTAGACAAGGGAGTAAACTATTCTTTTTTAGAAAATGAAGGCTCAAGCATAGCCGAATTCATAGAAGAAGCTGTTGGCTTGCCGGTATATATTGACAACGATTCGAGCCTTATTGCCCTGGCTGAGTACCGCTTAGGGTCCGCACGAAATACAAACAATGCAGCGGTAATAAATTTTGGCTGGGGTGTAGGTTTGGGAATGATTCTTAACGGCGAACTCTTCCGCGGCGACAACGGATTTGCCGGCGAATTTAGCCACATACATCTTTTTGAAAACAACAAACTATGTAGTTGCGGTAAAAGCGGCTGCCTGGAAACGGAAGCCTCTATGTCAGTTGTACTCGAAAAAGTGAAGGAGGCCGTTGAATCAGGAAGGGTTTCTTTAGTGAAAAATATTTCTGATGATATCGAGGAATCTTTTTCAACCATTATGAATGCAGCGCTAAAAGGAGACCAGCTGGCTGTGGAAGCCTTGTCTGATACGGCGTATAATATTGGAAGGGGAATAGCCATATTGATCCACATACTCAATCCCGAACTGGTAGTAATAAGTGGCCGTGGCGCGGCATCTGGCAATATGTTACTGGCTCCAATACAGCAGGCCGTAAATAAATATTGCATTCCAAGGCTGGCAAACTATACGGCTATTAAGGTTTCTTCTTTTTCAAACAGTGCGGAACTAATAGGTGGTGCTGCCCTTGTGATAGAAAACTATGATAAAAAACCGGCAAAAAATTCCCTGAAAAATCAAGCGGCCTAAAACTTTTAATATTTAAATAAAACTCAAAAAAAACAATATGAAACAAAACTCAAAACATCTGCTGCTGTTTCTTGTATTTATTTTTTCTGTTACCATGGGTATGGCGCAGGAAAAACAAGTTTCAGGAACAGTGAAAGACAGCCAGGGCGCACCCCTGCCAAATGTTTCGTACCTGGTAAAAGGAACGAAACAAGGCGGCGTTACTGATGAGAACGGCAACTTTTCAGTGAACGTAAAAAATTCAAAAGCTACATTGGTATTTAGTTCAGTAAACTTTACTACAAAGGAAGTACCGGTGGGGACAAATTCATCTTTTACAGTAACATTAGCGCCTGCCGACAATAATCTCACGGAGGTTGTGGTTACGGCATTAGGTATTCAAAAACAAAAAAAATCTTTAGGATATTCGGTGCAGGAAGTGAAAGGCCAGGTACTTGTTGATTCAAGAGAGACAAATCTTGTGAACGATCTCACAGGAAAAGTTGCAGGTTTACAGGTGGTGCGAGCAGGTAACGGACCCGGTGGTTCTTCTCAAATTTTATTGCGTGGAAATAATTCTTTAACCGGCCTTTCGCAACCACTTATTGTAGTTGATGGAATTCCGATGGATAACTCTACAGGGCGTGTAGGTGTTGGTGCTTCTAATGGTTTTTATAATACAACACTCGATATGGGTAACGGTTTAAGCGATATTAATCCCGAAGATATTGCTTCCATCAGTGTGTTGAAAGGACCGGCTGCAGCCGCTTTATATGGCTCTCTCGGCGGTAATGGGGTTATTTTAATTACCACAAAAACGGGTAAAAAGCAACCCGGTTTAGGAGTTACCCTTTCATCATCTGTCGGCTTCGAAAGTATTTTTACCAGTCCGGATATGCAAAATGATTTTGCACAAGGAAGCAAAAGCGTTTATGATTCTGTATCTACCGCCAGCTGGGGGCCAAAAATAAATGGTCAAACAGTAACAGATTGGTCTGGTAAGCAGGTAAAGCTTCAGCCTTATGACAACGTTTCAAATTTTTTTCGTAATGGGGTTGTTTCTAATCAAAACATTTCATTTCAGCAGCAGCTCAATTCAACATCAGTTTTTGCTTCTTACAATCGCTTTGATGATAAAAGCATGATACCGGGACAGAAGCTTTCACGGAATAACATTACTGCCAGGGCAGTAACTAAATTTGGCAACAATGAAAACTGGACATTGGATACCAAAGTTCAGTTCATAAATGCTACCGCAAATAACCGATCTATCGAAGGACAAGACTATAGTATTTTCGGTACCATAAATAACTTACCGCGAACACTGGATATTCGTAATTTTAAAAACCCACTGGATTCCAGCGGAAAAATGTTTTGGTGGCAAAAAGGAAGTGGCGCTAATCCTTACTGGACAGCAAAATACAACCTTAACTCAGACACGCGCAACCGCTTCATTTTGTATGCCTCTCTCAAACATAATTTTACAAAGTGGCTGATGGGCCAGGTAAATGCCGGGGCTGATATGTATACGACAAGTACAGAAGCAAAATTGTATGCGGGAAGTCCAAGTAGCACTACGGGAAATTATAGTTTAGGAAGGCACACTTACCAGCAAACCAATTATAGCGGGATGCTTACTGCTAAAAAGGATAACCTGTTAGGAAAGTTAGGAGGTTCTGTTTTGGTAGGTGCAAACCTGATGAGCTGGCAGCAGTCTGAGCTTAATGGCAGTGCGGGAAATTTAAAGGTTCCGAACTTGTTTTCTGTAAATAATTCTGCAGGCAACCCTGGTGTTTCCCAGGCATTTAGCCAAAAGAAAATCAATTCACTTTATGGATCAGTAGAATTAAATTATGATGGTTATTTGTTTTTGAGCAGTACTTTACGTAACGACTGGTCATCAGCATTAAGCTCACGAAACAATTCTTATTTTTATCCTTCAGTAAATGTTTCTTATGTGTTCACAGATATGATTACGCACATGGGCGGCAGAATGCCTTCCTGGCTTAGTTATGGAAAACTTAGAGCATCTTATGCTGCTGCAGGAAGTGACCTGGATCCCTATCAACTTTACAATACCTATTACATCGGTACGGATCCAAATGGCAATACCACTGCAGGAAGAAACGGTACTTTATATAATGATAGTGTAAAAAGCCAGTTGATTAAATCTTACGAAGCGGGCGCCGAATTACGTTTTCTTGAAAACAAGATTGGCATAGATGTAACCTTATATAAATCAAATTCAACAAGGCAACTAATTACGCTGCCTATGGATCCGCTGAGCGGGTACGGCGGCAGGATCATTAACGCAGGTAATGTTCAGAATAAAGGTATTGAAGTAACTGCTGATGCCCGAATCCTGAGTAATCCGAAATCTTTAAACTGGACCCTTGGTGTTAACTTCTCACACAATAGAACTACTGTACCTTCTATTTATCCTGATGTAAATAAATATCAATTACCTGGTGGCGGTTTCGATAACATCCAGATTTTGGCTGTTGCCGGGCAACCATATGGCGAGATTTATGGTACCAAGTTGATGAGAATTACAGACGCTAAAGACCCTAATTATGGCCAGCTTATTCTAACCACTAATGGACTGCCTCAGGCCACTACTGATATATCCAGGTTAGGAAACCAGCAGGCCAATGCCTTATTAGGTTTTACCAATTCATTTTCCTACAAAGGTTTTGGGCTTTCCATACAACTTGATGCAAGATTTGGCGGAAAGATATTTTCCCAGACTTTAGATAACATGGAACGAAATGGCACTGCTGCTATAACGGTTAGCAATGGCTCAAGAGATTCTGTGGTTGTAAAAGGAGTGGTGCAAGATGCTACTACAAATCAATATGTGGCAAACACCAACAAAATTTCTACACAACAATATTGGGGAGCCACCGCGGGTTCTGGAAATACAGGAATTACAGAAACTAATTTGTATGACGCTTCTAATGTGAGAATACGAAACATTCAACTGAGCTACAATTTTTCCAAAAAGTTGCTGACAAATAGTTTTATTCAAAGGGCAACATTATCAGTATCTTGCAATAACGTATGGCTTATTAGCAGCCACATGCGTGGGTTGGATCCTGAATCAGTTTTTGCTACCGGTACGCCTTCTGTCGGTTTCGAAAACGCAAGTCCCCCTACATCCCGTATATTTTATGTCAACCTATCTTTAGGCTTCTGATCATTCACTATTAAATTTCAAAGAAATGAAACATATAATAAAAAAATCGGTCTTGTTTATAACACCGCTCCTGCTATTTGCAGGTTGTAAAAAAATTACGGATATTAATACCAACCCTACGGCTGCTAACGCTACGCAGGTACAGGTAGAATATTTTATCGACAATTCTATAGTTCAGGCTCAAATGAACCCGGGGGTTTCTGAACGTGCCTTCATACTTTATTGGGCGGCTGCGGGCCACCAGGTAAGCGATGCTGATGGCGCTACTTTTTCATGGGGCAACTACAGTGATGAATGGATTGGTGAATATTACGATAATCAATCGGGCGCACTTAATACAATTAATAGTGCTGTTGATGTTGCCAATCAACAAATAACAGCGGGAACGCAAAAGGCCTATACTAATAACCTTATGCAGATTGCCCGTATTTGGCGTGCCTATTTACTCAGCGAGATGAGTGACAACTTCGGCTCTATGCCGACAACTGCGTTCCAGGGCACTAACCCGGAATTTACGGACACAAAAAATGTTTATTACTACTTACTTGCCGAATTGAAAGAGGCAACTTCCAAATTAGATCTTTCCGTCGCCACCGTACCATCGGATGTGAGCAAGGAAGATCCTGTTTACGGTTTTAGTTTTGCGAAATGGCAGGCTTACGGAAATTCGTTGCGTCTGCGCCTGGCCATGCGCCTTTCCGAAGTTGATCCTGCAAAAGCGAAAGCTGAATTTGAGGATGCCGCTACCGGTACATTGCTTACGGATAAATCACAAACGTTCCAGGTGCAGGAAAAAGCGGGATGGGATAACCTATCGGGCATGTATACACGCTGTTGGTACCAGCTACCTGAAGCCGTTACGTTCAACAACCTGGTGGTAAATTTAGGGAGTGTTACTTCACAGTTACAGATTCCAACTGTAATTAGTGATGCGGCTGGGCAAACGAATGCTATTGCTAACATCAAGCCAGCTAACTATGCAGGGCAATACTTTCCTGTGCAATTGACTACAAAAACAAACAATCCATTTTCCGCCTACTGGCTGGATGGTTTACCAAGTACTATCGATCCACGTGCCTACCAGGTTTTTTATATGCCCGGCAACAGCAGCGATCCATCATTTCCTAGTGGAACTTGCGGAGCAGTTACGGCTAACACAATAGGAAATGTGAAGGATTTAAATAATGCAGTGATCAAAACAATTGACGGTAAATACACATGGAATCCTACGCCAGACGGTAGTTGGGGCACCAAAGGTGATTGGCATAATACACTTTTCCAGGGTGAAGATATCGGGGCTGCTACGAGCATGGCTCCAACGCTCAAGAATCAGTTCAGAACACAAAATGCCAAAAGAGTATTCTTTGGTCCCTGGGAAACTTACTTTCTTTTAGCCGAAGGCGCAGAAAAAGGATGGAGTTCACCAACAGATGCTCAAACTGCTTATGAAACCGGTATTGCAAAAAGTTTTGATTACTGGGGAGTTTCACAATATCTAAGCACTTATCTCGCTTCTATGGATTATAATAGGGATGGTACTTCCGTAAGCTGGAATCATACCGCTGAACCAGGCAATAGTCATACGATGAATTTTGTGGATGGCCTGACAGCAGCACCAGGAACGGCCTCTATAAGCTACCCTGTAAATAATTTGTATAAAGGCGGCGCGGTAAGAAACGATCACCTTACAAAGATTATCACTCAAAAATTCATCGCACAAACGCCATGGCTTCCTTTGGAAACATGGAGTGATCACAGGAGGCTTGGGCTGCCTTTCTTTGAAAACGTGGTACTTGAAGGACCCATCCAAACGCTGCCTGCTTTAACCTCATCAAATTATATGATGAGCAATGTGCAGTTTTTTCCGCAACGTATGAAGTATCCATCCGGGTTGCAAAATAGTAACAGCACTGGTTACGGCCAGGCTGTAAAAGCATTGGGTGGTGCGGATAACGTGTTAACGCCATTGTGGTGGGCACAACACTAAAGGTTTAATTTTTTTTTTATAATTCTGGCGTTGCCAGATAATAAGGCTCTTATTTTATAAGAGCCTTATTAATTTTATTGCTGTCAATTCAAATTCAATTGAAGCACAAGTGAGTGTAAATCTTTCCAAAGTAAATTCGGGTAGGCGGCATGAGAGACAAGTTTTCAATTGCGCAAAAATCAGCCCATAGCAATACCCGAGAAAACTGAAAGGATCATGCACAGTAGCTGAAATTGAAATCACTTATAAGTTCCATATACCAAATCAATCGATTATTAATTCTTCTTCTCACGCTAAGGATAAGCCAGGTTTGAACGCGCCGCATAACTGTTTTCAACGAAAAAAATTGACCCGATTTATAAACCGGTGTAAGATTGTTTTTTCAATTACTTTTAAAAAACGATCGCTTGTATTTTAAGCATCACTCACTGATATCAATTTCTTTTCTACGTATTCTATCATCTTATAATCTTTTGATGATTGAGTGTTCGTTAAAATATCATTTAATGAGATTCTATCTAATGACAATAAATTAGATAACTGACAAGCCTATTCGAAAATATGGGTTACAAGAATCGCAAAAAATAATACCTTCAAATAAATAGGGTAGCGTAACTAATTTATATTGAAGCATCATTTTGAAATCGCTACCCCAACATATGAATCAGCAGTTCCATAATATAAGAACCACTTTTCTTTAAAATAAACCAGACCTTCTGCAAAAGTAGTTCCTGCACTGTATTGACCAGTCAACTCGTGAGGAAGTGAAGGTTTGAGGAAACTGGTATCAGAGCGACTGATTATTTTTTGAGGATCATCTTTATCAAATATAATTTCTCCAGTTGAGTAAGTGCCTTTGGGAAGAGCTGGATCTGTATTTTCATTTGTTGCATTTTTGCCATTATAGAATAGCTCAATTCCTTTATGCGTAATGATTGCCGGTGGTCCACATTCAGTAAGATCACTATCAAATTTTTTTGGTCTCGGAGAGGCAATAGATTTTAACGCACCCGTCTCATCAAGTAACGGATTCCAGTCGTATAGGTTGTCTGACCAGGCCAAATTAATAAAGTGCTCCCCCCAATACATCCAATATTTGCCATTTATCTTTGCCAACACTTGTTTGCCGTTTATTACACCTGTTATCATTGATCCGGACTTACTCCATTCCTTCAAAAACTTTCCATTCCATGCTTTTGCAAAGGCCGGTCCTTTTTTCTGCCAATGAAAAAGATCGTATGAAGAAGCTATGGATAATGTAGCTATTTTATTATTCCATGCAGTATACGCTACGACATACAAGCCATAAGTGGTTTGAGCGATACGGGGATCTTCGCAACCTCCCGGGTAATCATATGCCATGTATTTACCTGAGTCAGGAAATAAAACAGGTTTTGGAAATTTCTTAAAATGAATACCATCTTCACTCTCTGCAAGTCCTAAACGGGAAGTCCTTCCGCCTAATCCCGCAGCAGGATTATCTTCGCAGCGATACAACATATAAATTTTATTATCCTTTACAATTGCTGCCGGATTAAATACATCCGCTTTTTGCCATTCGACTAGTTTCTTTGTTATTGGATCTACGAATGTAAATGTTGAATCCGCTCTTAATATTGGGTTCTCGTTTGGCTTGTAAAAATCATTGATATCTATATCAACTTCTCTTTTCACAGCACAAGAAACAACCATCAACAAAGAAGATATTAATGTAAGCGCTCGTTTCATTTTGTGGTTACTTTATTGAAATTATTTCCTGCGTATTTAAAACTCCTGTTAATTTTAAATTTAAAATACAGTTCTAAATTTACGAAAGGAGTTTAGAAAGTGTGATGACTATTGAAAATCACATAATTTATGTTTAAAAATAGTTTTGTAACTTGTTGCAATAAAACAACTACGATGAAAAAATTATTATTGTTATTGATGATCGCACTGAGCATTGGATTTACCACAAAAGCACAGGATAGCAAAAAGAAAGTAAAAAAGACCTCTAATGTTGGCCAAAAAATACATAATACTTTTAGCAAACACAAAAAGCACAATGGCTATAAAGTAAAGAGTGAGCATAATGGCATTGAGCGTAAGCATAAAGTGAATACTCAAACCGGGGAAGTCAAAAATAAGGTTGATAAAGATAAATAAATCAGTCTTTCCTTTTTTAGAAGTTCATCCGTTGGTTTTCTTACGGGTTCATCAGAGCAGTGTTTTATTTAATTACATTTTATTCTAACCATATAAGTTAGTTCCCTTTTATTCGTTTCCATAAAGCCTTCACCACTTCCCAATTCCATTTCGCAAATCGTCCCCGCTGCACTACTAGCTTATTGTCATTATCGTAGGGGTGCAGAAAAAAGTGAAACACAAATTTTTCTTTTGGATTGTACCAACCTACCATTTGCCCAAAGCGAAGATCATTAAACACAAGTGTATCATTCCATTTTTCAACCGTATAATATCCTTGCGAAAAGCGGATCAGCTTTTGCAAATCTTCAGAATCAGCAACGTGTTTAAGTAATGAAGCATTACGGGGGAAATATTGGAAGTCAATTTGCTTTTTACTGTCGAACAAAGAACGGAAGCCTACATAATAGCCGCTGTCATTGCCCGCCACTACATACCATAACCAATTTTGCAAAGGTGTCGGGTTGGTAAAATATCTTTCATGCGGGATATGCTCCTTTGCAAAAATTTCTTTTACATCATTATTGATCTTTATTTTATTAACCGTACAATAGCCGAGATAGACAAATGGAATGATAACGCCAAACTTCCACCAGAATTTTCTTTTCGGAGAGTAGCTGTCTAGAATAACCAGCATTAAAAATGCAATGCCCGGCCACAGAGAGAAAAGTGGGTCGGCGACATAAATTGCATTAAAAGAATATC
Source organism: Chitinophagales bacterium (assembly GCA_038245055.1). Classification (GTDB taxonomy): domain Bacteria; phylum Bacteroidota; class Bacteroidia; order Chitinophagales; family Chitinophagaceae; genus Ginsengibacter. The sequence continues at coordinate 19,961 of JBBRSV010000007.1, forward strand.
GTACATGGCTAAATGGCTCAAACCAACCTACTCCATAATTATTATAGCCGTCAATAAATAAATGAACAAAAACTTCTGTTGCAAAAAATATCAGCCAGTTTCTGAATGCGATGTTTTGCTGTCGATGAATTTTTGCAGCAGTTAATGCGAATATGGGAATAATGAGCAGGGAAAATAAAATGGAATGCGTAAAACCACGATGTGCTAATAAACTTTCAGGTGTGTTTAACCAAAATGATGAGATGAAATCAATATCAGGGATACTTTGTGCCACTGCACCCCATAGCATGGCTTTTTTACCAAAGCCTTTATTAAAAAAAGCTTCGCCGATGCAGGCGCCTAAAACAATATGGGTTAAAGAATCAATATTAAAACTGTTTAAAAATTAAAGATGGAAATAAATATACATTGATCTGATGATATTGGTCAATCACATGGTTAGCCCTACTACCAAAGCCAGGGATTTAGTCACTTTTAAGCGTTTGTCGTATCGATCTTTCCATTGATAAAAATCCATTTGTTCATCAATGGCATAAATAAAATCATAACCATATAAGTTATTTGGTGATTTGTTTTTACAGGAACTTCGGGTACAGGGATAAATTTGTTTGGATATTAAATCCGGAGGAAGTCCGGTTAGGTATGCCCGTTTAAATTCGGAAGCGCCCTTCTTTCTTTTTGGACTATTGGGAGCTGAATACATTAATTAAATTGTAAAGGTTCCCAAAGATTGTATGCAAAAAAATTTGTGCTTTTAGGGAAAGATTCGAATATTCGTATCTTTTGATAAGTTTGTCCCGTATGCACAGCACTGAAGAAAAAAATTCTTTATAGTTGCTTTACAAGACTTCCCTCATAAATGTATTTTTGATTTATAATTCAATTGTTCATGATAAGTTTAAATGAAATCAGGAAAAAAATAATGAACGGTGATATTTCATCATTACTTCATTTAAGTGGCGGAACTAATATTCATCCTTCAGAGGTGGCAAAAGTTTTTAATGATTTGCCAATTGATGTTGCTTTGAATGCGTTTAATAATTTTCCGGCTAAAAAGCAAGTTGTTGTATTTGCATATCTTGATATTTTACTTCAGAAAAAAGTACTCCATAGTTTAACTAAAGAAAAAGCCACCTATATACTAAACAAGTTAAGCTCAGACGATAGACTGGCACTAATCAATTCATATAAAGGGGTCGAACGTTCTCACGTATTGGAATTATTAGAGGATACACAAAAAAAATCTACACAGGATATGCTTGGCTATCCTAAAGAAAGTGTGGCAAGGTTAGTTAACACTGAATTCGCAACGATAAGCAAGGATATGACGATTGAACAGGCAAATGAATACCTGCGTAAAAATCATATCGATTCAGAAACTGCCAATGTAATATATGTTGTGGATGCAGCAGGAAAATTAATTGATGATATTCCTGTGAGAAGGTTGGTTTTAAATGCGCCTGGAAAGCAGGTAGCAGATATTATGGATGGTTATTGCGTGAAGCTGAATATTGATGATAGTGCAGAAGAAGCAGTAACTAAATTTCAGGAATATGACCGCACCGTTTTACCCGTAACAAACAACGACAATTTGTTGTTAGGTGTTATAACAGTAGATGATGTAATGGATGTCCAGGAAAGGCGTAACACAAAGGAAATGCTAAAGTTTGGGGGTGTGGAATCCCTTGAATTTCCATATGTGAAAACACCATTTTTTTCACTTATTAAAAAAAGAGCAGGCTGGCTCATCATTTTATTTTTAGGTGAAATGCTTACAGCAACAGCGATGGGGCATTTTGAAGTTGAAATTGCAAAAGTTATTGTACTGTCATTATTTGTGCCATTGATAATTTCGAGCGGAGGTAATAGCGGGTCACAGGCGGCAACATTAATTATAAGGGCTATGGCAGTTAAAGAGCTATCAGTAAGAGACTGGTGGTATGTGATAAGACGTGAATTTCTTTCCGGGTTAACACTCGGTATAATTTTAGGAACAATAGGTTTTATACGTATTACCGCCTGGCAAAAGCTTCATCTCTATGATTACGGAGTTCATTGGGTATTATTTGGCATTACTATTTTCTTTTCACTTATAGGCATTGTCATGTGGGGAACAATTTGTGGCTCGATGATTCCTATTATTCTTAAAAGATGTAAACAGGATCCTGCAACTTCATCAGCACCATTTGTGGCAACACTGGTAGATGTTACAGGGTTGATTATTTATTTTACAATAGCGGCTTTAGTTTTGAAGGGAACGTTGCTTTGAATTTATTAATATTTATTTGAAGAGATTATTATTTAAAAATAATGATACGGGAAAAGTTATACAATTCGGTCTAAAACACTTGCGAATAAAAACTCTTTTATTAGTTTTAGCATATCCAGTCTTTTTAAAAATCTCCCAAAGCTTTCCTTCGCAAAAATTCCCTGACGTCTATCAAAGTATTTCGTGTATCCGAAACCGTTATATGAGGCAACATTATTTATGTTAAACTATTCCTGTTCTCTTAAGATTTTAATGAAAACAATTAGCATTTTTGAAAGGATTTCTAAACTTCCGGTCATGCATCGTCGTCAGCGATGGGGAGCAGAAGGGGACGCTCAATTTTTTTTAATAATTTTCCCAGTTCTTAATTGTCTCACCATGCTTCAGTTGCTTTCATAGCAATAAAGGATAATCCAGTAGAATTGGCCGGCCTGTCGCCACAACGATTTAAACGTATGAAGACTGGCGGAAGGGGGTAGCATTGCTGGTATTTGAAGTAAAGAGCGCAACCAATACAATCTTGAAAACGAAGAAAAGCTGTTTCATTAGGAATTCATTTAAAAAGTTCTTTTTCATTCACTGGCAAATGAATGATGAATTCGGTAAATTCACCCTCTTTGGTCTCCACTTTAATTTCACCACCATGTGCTTTGATAATATCATAACTTAAACTCAAACCCAATCCAGTTCCTTGCCCTGTTGGCTTTGTTGTAAAAAATGGTTGAAAGATTTTACCAACTACCTTTTGAGGGATGCCATTACCGTTGTCCTTCACCGTTAGTATTACCTTATCACCCGTCTTTTTTGAACTCAAGAAAACAGTTGGCTGATAAACTTCTTTTGTTATTTTTTTCTTTTCATTTACTGCATAAAATGCATTGTTGTATAAGTTCAATAACACTCTTCCAATATCCTGTGGAATAATATTTATCGTACCAATCGATTCATCAAAATCTGTTTTGATTGTAGCATTGAATTCTTTGTCTTTTGCACGCAGGCCATGATAACTTAATCGCAAATATTCATCACACAAAGCGTTTATATCTGTTGGTTCTGATACACCTTCACTTTTTCTTGAATGCTGTAACATGCCCTTTACAATCGCATCTGCCCTCTTACCATGATGGTTTATTTTTTCTTCATTGGCAATAACATCTTTGGCAATTGATTTTGCATCAGCATAATTTCCTTTGTCAATTTCATCACTTAATTCAACAAGCATTTCTTTATTCACTTCTGAAAAATTGTTGACAAAGTTCAACGGGTTTTGAATTTCATGTGCAATGCCGGCGGTTAGCTCACCCAGGCTAGCCATTTTTTCACTTTGTACCAATTGTTGTTGTGCCTGTTTAAGATCCGCCAATGTTTTTTCCACCTGTTGCTTGGCTGCTTCCAGGTTGGTAAGGTCTTCATAACGGGCGTATGCCACTGAGAATGCATCTGCTAATGCCTGCACCAATTGCAAATCATCCGGTTGAAGCGGCTCCATGCTGCCGACATACAACATTCCCTGCATAAAGGGTAAAAAGTGCAGATGAAATCCTTCTTTCGGAAGGGTATTTAAATACTTGTCACGAGAGGTAATTGCTCCCTGCTGAATTAATTCATCCGCCTGCACTATAAAATCTTTCTCCACCCAATGTGTTACATATATTTTCTGTTTATACCAGTTATCGATAGCTCCTGCCAAATTCCCCGGAGTTTCCAGCGGCGTATTGAAGGCGGCAATGGCACTTCCCTCAGGAGTGGATAAATAGGAATGCGCTTGATTTTGTTGCTCATCCATGATGAATACACCGCACCGGATGAATGAAATACCCAATGCAGTAAGTTCTTTCCAAATCAGGGGCGTGATACGATCAAGATCGGACGTGTTGCGCATGGATGCAATTTCTCCACGTACACGATCAAGTGATGATGCTTTGATGGCTTCTCTTGCCTGTGCTTCCGCTTTTTGCAAGTCAAGGAAGCGGGTGTAGGCTTGTTCAAATACTTTTGCAAATCTTTTTAAAACCTGAAAATCCTGTTGAGTTATAAACTTTCCAGACCAGCTATCAATGCCCACAACCGAATTTTTTCCGGCAGCTAAACTAATCGTCCAACATTCTGCCTCCAATTGGAATTTTCTTATTGCTTCAGGAATTTTTAATTCATTATTTTTAGCAACAAAGCGGAAGTAATCGTCCTTTACTTTACCAGAGTAAGATTCATTAATAAAGTCACTTCCTGTTTCTATTGCTCTCCACAAGTCTCTAATGATAGGATTGTTTTGAATACTCTCATCGTGGAGCATGTGGACTTTGATGGGGGCGGTTAAATGGTTAGTAGCGAGCCAGAGATGGAAATTTCTTTTCTCTTTTTCAAAAAAGAAAATAAAGGCTCCATCGAGAGAAAGCCCAAGATCAATAAATTTAACGGATAGGGTTTTAACCACTTTTTCCAACTCTTCCGAATGATGCATGGCCATTGAGCTTGCTCTTACATTTTCCAATGCAGCCTCAATTTTTTCTTCTCTTGCCTGTGCTTCTGCTTTTTGAAGATCAAGAAAACGTGTATACGATTGTTCGAAAATTTTTCCAAAACGCTTCAGGATCATATTCTCTACCTCTGAGAAGGGGATACCAGCATAATTCATGATCCACAGGGAAATAGTATTCATCAATACCGTAGAGGCTGCCACGCCCGGGCAGCTGAGAATATATTTTCTTCTTTCTGCAGGAATTAACGGTGTATGTTTGAAAAGATGTTCAAAGAATGTGTTTTTCTCTTCCTGTGTATAGCTTTCGGTAAAAAAATCAAGGCCTTTTTCTTTGGCTTCCCTTGCTCTAATAAATACAGGGTGATCAAAAAAAGGGATATATGTTTTTACAGGATATGGCTGATTTGGTGCCGCCGACCAAAGGTTATAATCATCGCTTTCTTTAAAATTGAGATTAAAATGTGCAGAATCTACATTAAAATTTAATTGTCGCAATTGTTCAAATACTATTTGGATAACCTCTTTGAGTTCCTCACTTTTTTGCATACCCATGGAGCGACTTATTACTCTTTCGAGAGCTGTTTCAATTCTGGCTTCCTTAGCCTGGGCTACGGCGAGTTCAATATCCATGAACCGGCGGTAAGCCAGTTCAAAAACTTTCAGGAAGCGTTTGAACAAATGCAATTCATTAGGAGTTAAAGGAACATAAGTGGAAATGCCCAACGCCACTTGGCCCAATGAATACCAATAATAATTGAGTGAACTTGCTTTTTCCAAAAAGCGGTCTATAAAAACATTGGTGGTTTTTTGGAATGCTATCCACTCCATAACTTTTTTACCTTTTATATGGGTAATAAAAAATTCATCTTTGCCTTTAAGCATACTGGCAGCAAAGGCCTTGTCTTGTTTATGATTGGTATAGATGGTTTCAGTAATAAATGTTTTATTATGTTTTGCGTAATATTCATAGTTTATATAAGTGCCCCTGCTTTCATAAAAGATGGCTGTTTGTATATTACGGATTTCTTCTACTCCCAGCGATTGCAATTGAAGTGAAATAGTTTTGCATACAGCTTGCATATCAGCCGGCGCTTTCATTGACATTGCGATGGCTCTTACTTTTTCTAAAGAAGTTTCAATCTCCAACTCCAGTTTTTTTAGTGCTAACTTTTTTTCAAGTTCTGTATTTCTTTTTTTGAGCTGCTTTTCCTGTTGAGTATTCATGATATTTTAAATAGATGGGATTGAATAATAATGTTGTTCCTTCTCCATCTTTGTTTAAACTTTTAATTCACCGCCATGCGCTTTAATAATATCATAGCTGATCTGAATCACGGATTTAAATGGATTTATGGATGTCACGGATTTCATATTATATTTTTTTGACGAGTCATGTCCTAATTCTGTGCAATCCTCTAATCTTATTAATCCGTGATTCATACAATTGGCAATTGAATTGTAAATGTTGTTCCGGCTCTTTCCATACTTTCCACGTTTATATCTCCACCATGCGCTTTAATGACATCATAGCTTAAACTCAAACCCAATCCTGTTCCCTGCCCGGTTGGTTTTGTTGTGAAGAAAGGTTGAAAGATTTTGTCAACTATGTTTTGCGAAATCCCATTGCCATTGTCACTAACGCTTATGCATACATGACTTCCTGATTTTTTTGTGCTTACTGAAACAGTTGGTTCGTAGCCTTCAATATTCATTTTCTTCTTTTCGTTCACCGCATAAAAAGCATTGTTGTATAAGTTTAATAATACTCTTCCAATGTCTTGCGGAATGATGTTTATCTTACCTAAGGATTCGTCAAAATAGGTTTTTATCTCTGCATTGAAATCTTTGGCTTTTGCACGCAGCCCATGGTAACTTAATCGTAAATATTCATCTGCCAATGCATTAATATCTGTTAGCTCTTTTATACCTTCACTTTTTCTTGAATGCTGTAACATGCCCTTTACAATCGCATCTGCCCTCTTGAGCGTCGTACCATAAGCGCCGATTTCCCCACGAGCAAAATTTAGTTTTTGTGCTAACTGCAGAGCTTGCTGCGGATATAAAATACCACTATCCGGATATGACCATCCATAAATGCTGCTTAAATCTACTAATAACTGAACCTTATTGGTGTCTTCTTTGGCATTAGCTAATTCCTGCTTTAAACTGTCAGCATAATTTTGCTGTGCATTAATTCTAATAAAGCAGAAAAACAGACACAGTAATAACAGTAATGTTTTTGGCATACAATAATTTTAGCCAATTACGTCAATGGTAATTGGATTAGAAATTCACACCCTTCACGTTCCTTTGTTTCAACTTTTATTTCCCGCCGTTTGTTTAATGATATCTTAACTCAAGCTCAATCCGCGATCCTGGCCCTAGTCCTTAATTCAAATTGAAAACTAAAACTGAAATAAAATATCTTCTCATCTTTAATAAATTTGAATTCCATCTTGTACATTAAACCCGCAAAAAGTAACAAGTATTAGTTCAAAAAGTCTTGGTGATTTCTGGAAATTTAATTTGAGGTTTGCCTGTAATGTCTGCTTCTCAAATATAATTCAATTAAATACGATTCAAAATAGGTGGGGGAAAACATAACTTACCTGCATTTATTGGCGGTTTTCTTTTAAAAAACACAACTTTATATTTAGAATCAATTCCGAAAGGATATTAGCGCAATTTTACCTGGTTTTTAATTAGCGTTCTCTCTTATATATTACAGAAGCTATTTTAGTAAATGATCCTTGATTTACGGAGTTGTTTTATTTAATTGAGTTACCTGAAGCGAATGTTTTTATGTGACGTGGAAATATAATATTGCTTATGCAGATAGAATGGCGGGGGAACACTTTTCCGATTGACCTGGATAGGAAGCAGATGAAAACAAAGTTAAAACCTCTTCAAGATTATTTGCGTGTTGAGATGGAGGCGATTCAGTCCTCCCCTTAAATGCTCGTTCTTTCCAATCCTTTTTTGATCATACCCCATAAAAATGTCTATTAATAGCTAAATATGCCGTATATACCTCGGTTTATCTTAGCAATAGTTGTTGCACAAGCATTGTAAAGGGCATAATTTAAACATGGATTAGGGTGATAAACATTTCTGGAGTTCTTATCATTATTTTTACAGATCTAATATGAAACTTTTAGAGTCTCAATTTTATTGCGGAATTTCTTTATAAATTTTCCCATCTTTCATTACAAAAATAATTTTTCGTAACGTACTTATATTCTCTGATGGGTCACCATTAGCCATAATTATATCTGCTAAAAAACCTTTTTCTATTCTTCCTAACTGACTACCGTACCCGAAAACCTGCGCATTAACGGATGTGGCAGAACGCAATACCTCCGTGGGTTTCATGCCGTAGTCAACCATAAGTTCCATCTCTCTTACATTATCACCGTGTGGAAATACGCCAACATCTCCGCCCATGCAAATGGTAACGCCATTTTTTAAAGCAGATTGAAAACTTTTTCTTTTTTCAGTAATTGATAAAGGTTCGGGATCGATACCTTTTTTCCAACCACGGTATTGTGCAATGGCTTCGTAAGCCGCAATGGTGGGGCAAAGCGCAACGCCTTTCTCTTTCATTAATTTAAAAATTTCATCATCGCCATAATTGCCGTGTTCAATAGTAGTAACGCCGCCCATTATCGCTCTTCGCATACCTTCTTTTGTAGTGGCATGTGCAGCCGATATGCGCCCGCTGCTTTTCGCGATATTTGTGGCCACGGTAATTTGTTCTATGCTAAATGTCGGCATCGTTTTACCATCTTTGCCCCAGCCATAATCAGCATATAATTTTACAACGTCTGCGCCTTTTTTTATCTGCGTATATACTTCGTTCGCCATGTCTTCCAAGCCTGAAACTTCTGCCGCACCCTGCGGCAGATCAATATCTGCATTGCCAAAATTTGGACCATAAGCGCCTTTGGCAACGATGGCGCGCGTTGCAACAATTAATCTTGGCCCAGGAAAAACCTGTTTTTGAATCGCAGTTTTTAAACCTGCATCATCATACATTGCACCTTCAGTTCCAAGGTCGCGCATGGTAGTAAAGCCCGCCATCAGCGTTGCTTCTGCATGCATAACGGCGCGGGCTGTACGCTCGGCGCGGCTTTCCTTTAAAACCTGGTCGTTCCAGCTTACTTCGTTGTATGGGTGTAAAAATAAATGTGAATGGCCTTCAATTAATCCGGGTAAAAGGGTAGCGTCTTTCATTTCAATAACCCGGGTATTGGCCGGCACGTTAAAAGTCATAGCCCCAACTTCTTCAATGGTATTTCCCTTCACTAACACCACCCAATTATTGTGCATCGTTTCACCGTCAAAAACGCGGGCTGGTTTTAAAAGGTAAAAAGAATCGGACTGTGCATTGCTAACAAGGCATGTCAGCAAAAAGATGATAATGATTTGCAATTTCATAATTGAAAGATAAGACTTGGTAAGAATTTGGTTTGATAATTTGCCAGTTAAAATTAATTTTTCAAAATAAAAAGCCTTTTCAATGGATTTAATTATCTTGAAAAGATGTTTAATTATTTGAAGCTATTACCTGTAATTCTTTTTATTCCCACGCATTCGTATTCTCAAAATTTTTCAAAAAAAGAAATTGATCGGTATAAACAAGAAGCGCAAAAGGTAACCATCATCAGGGATAATTGGTGGGTGCCGCACATTTATGGCAAAACAGATGCAGCCACTGTATTTGGGTTAATGTATGCGCAGTGTGAAGAAAGTTTTAAAAGTGTAGAAGAAAATAATCTTGAAATGCTCGGTCGCTTATCAGAAGTATATGGTGAAAAGCAGTTGTACAGCGACCTTCAGATGAAGCTAATTTATGATACTGCAAAAGCCATAAAGGATTATACGCAAAGCCCTGCATGGCTAAAAAAATTATGTGACGCAGCTGCTGATGGCGTAAATTATTATTTATATAAACATCCTGAAACCCGGCCTGAAGTTCTTACGCATTTTGAATCCTGGTTTGCATTGATGCGTACTAACGGTAGCATTTCTGCAACGCAAAACGGCGGCATAACACTCGCAGATATGAAGAATCTTTATCCTGCCGATGATGATGTTTCCTATCTTGATAAAAGCAACCGCTCTTATGATGAAGACCCCGTTGGCTCTAACGGATTTGCTGTCGCGCCTGCGAAAACACTTTCCAAAAATGCCATTCTTTACATCAACCCACATGTTACATTTTATTATAGATCGGAAGTGGAAATGATAAGTGAAGAGGGATTGAAGGCCTATGGTGCTGTTACGTGGGGAACATTTTTTGTGTTCCAGGGTTTTAACCAATACTGCGGCTGGATGCATACTTCAGGAGAAACGGATGTAGCTGATTTGTTTAAAGAAACATTGGTTAAAAAGGGCGATAATCTCTTTACAAAGTACGATAAGGAAAGGAAGCCTGTTATAAAAAAGGAAATTATTATCAGGTATAAAAAAGATAACGGCTTTGCAGAAAAGAAGTTTAAAACGTACGCCACCATTCACGGTCCCGTGATGGGAAGTAGAAATGGCCAATGGTTAAGCCTTCGGGAAAATAATCGTTCGTTAACAGCTTTGGAGCAATCCTGGCTTCGCACAAAAGCCAAAGGCTTTGAAGAATTTAAAAAGATAATGAACCTTCGCTCCAATACCTCCGACAACACAGTGTTCGCGGATAATAAAGGTAACATTGCTTACTGGCATGGAAATTATGTTCCAAAAAGAAATTCAAATTTTGATTATAGTTTGCCAGTTGATGGCAGTACTTCGCTAAGCGATTGGAAGGGTATTTATGCCCTTGATTCTATCGTTCATGTTTACAATCCTACGACTGGGTTTATTCAAAATTGTAATTCAACACCGTTTACTGTTTCCGGCAGTAGCAGTCCACATAAAGAAAACTATCCCGTTTATATGGCGCCAGATGGTGAAAATTTTCGCGCAGTAAACGCTGCAAAGTTATTACAACAGGCACAGAATATTACGATCGATAAAATGATTCATGATGTTGGTTATAATCATTACCTGGCTGCTTTCGATTTAATAATTCCTGCGTTGCTAAAAGATTTTAATAATAGAATTGCGACAGATTCTTCAAAAAATAAACTAAAAGAAGTGATAGACTATTTGCGTTTATGGAACAGGTCTTCAACTGACAGTTCTGTTGCAACAACCATCGCTATGGAATTTGGTTATCGTTTTATTCAAAAAATTCAGCCGGTTACAAATCGCTATCAAAAAACGGATGCAGTTGGGCAGCTTAGCACGGCAATCGCAACGACTACTGCAACGGAGCGGTTACAATTATTAACGGAAACTGTTGATGATCTTACAAAAAGATTCGGTACCTGGAATGTTATGTGGGGGACGATAAACCGTTACCAGCGGCCAGCTGACGGGATTTTCAGCGATGCCATTCCGAGCCTTCCGGTAGGATTAGCCTCATCAAATTTTGGATCATTACCTGCTTTTGCATCGCGCCGTTTTCCAAATACCAACTTACGTTACGGAGTTGCGGGCAATAGCTTTATTGCCGCTGTTGAATTTGGTAAAAAAGTGAAGGCAAAAACTGTTGTTACCGGCGGTCAATCTTTCGATCCCGTATCAAAACATTACAGCGACCAGGCGCAAATGTATATCGATGGAAATTTTAAAGAGGTGTTGTTTTATAAAGAAGATGTGCTGAAGCATGTGGAAAGAGTGTATCATCCGGGCGAATGAATTTGCCAACCTAAAATGTTCTGCGTATAGCCTTTTCAGTTATGAAACGATAAAATAAATTATCACAAGCATATATTGAAACTTTATTTTTCTTTTTTACCAAATTACTTCTTATTAAAAAAGCGTTTACGCCTGATAGTTATTAATATTTAAAAAGGCAACTAACGTTTATTTACACGCGACTGCCTTCATTAAAAAAATTGCACCATGATATCTTTTTTTGTAGCAATCCCTGATTAAGTTTGGATACTTTCTTAGTCAGGGTGGTTTCTGCTATCTCTATCATTCTCCTGTAGTCTTCAGCAAGCAACCTGGCATCTCCGAGTTCCCTTTTAAGATGCTCAATTGCTCCTGCTCCGGCGTTAATGGAACTGCTCTTCTTTTTAGGTTAACATGCTCTTTACATATCTTATGCTTTAATTCAATACTGTAATGATTCTTGGTGACATAACAGGTTTGATATTCCATTTTACACTTCATTTGTGTAAACCTATTTTAGGGCAAGAAGGTTCAACATTCCTTATTGAGATACAATTCATTCAATAACGTATCGTTAAAAATAAAACTTTCAGGTTTAGCTCAAATTTTAATGTTACTTTATACCAACTAATAAAAAGTGCTTTCGCGTTTTTATTTATTGAAAAAATTGCCTTTGATTATGAATAAAAAGATATTAAAAACCCGCTTAGTTAAAGTAAAATCCGGGAGGCTTCCATATATTCATGATTCACGGACGTTCGACCTTTCAGATTATTTAGACCAGGAAAATTTAAGTAAGGTTCCTTTAAGCTATAATTGGGGAAGTAAAATTGAAACAGGAAAATGGGGCACGCTTGGCAACCTGAAGATAAATGACTGCACTTGCGCATCGGCGGGGCACCTGGTTATGGCCTGGACGTCCAGCATAGGAAAGCTGCATAAGCCTACTACAAAGGCAATCGTACAATCGTACAGTGACCTTACCGGTTTTAATCCTGAGAAAGATGGGCAAGGCAAATCAATAGAAGCAATAAAAGCGCTGAAACATTGGCGGAAAAAAGGCATTGCCGGACATAAAATAATTGCTTTTGCTAAATTGGATTTTAAAAATCGGCGGCAGTTAATTCAAGCCATATATTTATACGGAGGATGTTATGTCGGAATAAACCTGCCTAAGTCTGCGGAAAAGCAATATTTTGATTCAAAGAAATGGACGGTGCCGCGAAGCCGGACAAAAGGCGACGGTGTGCCAGGAAGTTGGTTAGGGCATGCGCTTACAATTACCGGTTATAGGAAAAATGAATTGCGCGCAATAACCTGGGGGAAGGAAATGATCATGACAATGGATTTTTGGGAAACCTATGTAGACGAAGCTTACGCTGTTTTTAGTGAGGATTTTATCAAGAATGAAAAAACACCCACGAAAATTGACGAGAAAATATTAAAACAAGAAATAGAAAATTTGAAAGAAAAAAAAGCGGGTAAAAAAAAAGAAAAAATAATTAATCCCTAACTCTTGAAAGTCTAAAGAATTTTTGACACTCAAAATTCATTTATTACCCGCTGCTTAGAAAAGATTTTTATTATTGTCCCTGTGTAGGAACTCCGCCCAACTTGACAGGCTTTTTTGAGGAAGCGACCTTTTTGGGTGAAGACTTTGTTGCAGTACCCGCTTTCTTTTTAGCGGCTACAGGTTTTGTACTTGCCATGATAATTTTTTTTGAGTTAATAATGAAATTACTAACTGGCTAAAATGTAAATAGATACACAAAACCAGTCCGCAACAAATTAAGAAAATAATTTAATATATAGCATTTTTATAAATTATAATAAATGAAAAGTCGTCCCGGGAGTTCACTTGTGTTCAAATTTTTCTTAAAATGGCAATCCCTGCATCTTCCGGAAAATGGCAAAGCAATGAAAGTTAATTATCTTTCAAATTAATGAAGGACGTACTGATTCAATCTAATAAATTCCCGATGTTCCCGGATACCTGCGCTGCTTATATTAACAGGACAATCAGCATAAAAAAAAGATCGCTGGCAATCACGGTTTTTCATTTATTAATCCTAATCAGTATAACTCAATTTTTCTCGTCGTGTTCTCAAACCGATGACACAAAAGAAAAGGTGACAAAAGCTGGTGCAATTTTACCGCCGCGAATAACGATACTTTCTCAACTTCCACAAAGCAAAAAGCCAAAGGTAATTTTTCTTGCAGATGGACCTCAGCCAATTGAGGCCAGATTCTCAGGAGTTAAGGTAGAGAAAAAGAATGCAGAAAATTTCCCCAATCAAACACAATCGTTTATTAATGCTTATACCAAAATGCCGATTACTGCAGACGCGCAGGGCAAAGGTTTTTTTACTACTTATAACACGGACAACGGGCTGGCACTCGACCAGGTGTATTGTTGTTATAAAGATAAAAGAGGTAATCTTTGGTTTGGGACTAACGGTGGTGGCGCAAGCAGGTACGATGGTAAAGAATTTACGAATTATACCACGGCGCAAGGCCTTGCCAACAATATAATTTGGTGTATTAATGAAGATAAAGAAGGCAATCTGTGGTTCGGTACTGATGGAAGTGGCGTTAGCAAATTTGACGGTGAAAAATTTACCACTTATACTACTAAGGAAGGTTTGCCGGGCAATGTTATATATAGCATTTTAGAAGATAAGTCCGGCGACCTTTGGTTTGGCAGTTTGAAAGGAGGTGTTAGTAAATATGATGGTAAACGATTTACTAATTATTCTACTGCGGAAGGCCTGGCAAATAATGCAGTAAAGTGCATGCTTCAGGATCGCCGGGGAAATTTTTGGTTCGGGACTTTTGGCGGCGGAGTAAGTAAATTTGATGGCAAAACGTTTACCAATTTTTCTGTAGAAAACGGGCTCGCTGATAATGCAATTTGGAGTATTGCCGAAGATACTATTGGCAACCTTTGGTTTGGTACAGGAAGCAAAGGCGTTAGTAAGTTCGATGGAAAGTCTTTTTACAATTATGGTTTGCGCGATGGGCTTGCCGACAGTGTTATATTAAGTATTTCCAGCGACAAACAAGGTAATCTTTGGTTCGGCACACTAAAGGACGGCGTTAGTAAATATGATTTTAAAAACTTTGAAAATTATGGTATATCACAGGGACTTGCCAATGAGCAGGTAAGAAGTATTGTCGAAGATGACAAGGGTAATATATGGTTCAGCACTTTTGGTGGAGGTGTAAGTAAATACGCAGGCAATAGCTTTACAAATTTTACCCGGGCGCAAGGACTGCCTAATAGCGTGGTTTTTAGTATTGCCCAGGATAGTGCAAATAACTTGTGGTTTGGCACGGGTGGTGGCGGCGCTATAAAATACGATGGTAAAAGCTTTACCAATTTTACCCAATCCCAGGGACTTGCCGATAACGTAATTTATTGTGTAGCCAACGATAAAAAAGGCAATCTTTGGTTTGGCACTGCCGGTAAAGGCGTCAGCAAATTTGACGGAAAAAATTTCGTCAATTACACCACTAAACAAGGGCTTGCCAACGATGTTATTTTTTGTATTTGTGAAGATAATAATGGCAATATTTGGTTTGCCACCTCAGGCGGAGGCGTGAGCAAATTTGATGGCAGAAGTTTTACAACTTATACTACAGAACAAGGCCTTGCCAGCAATGTTGTATTCACAATTACAAAAGACGAAAGCGGCAATCTTTGGTTTGGCACACTGGGTGGGGGAGTAAGTAAATTTGATGGAGAAAGCTTTACAAATTTTACTACCGCACAGGGCCTTGCCAATAACGTTGTATGGGCTATTACCCAGGATAAACATGATGACATTTGGTTCGGCACCCAGCAGGGGTTAAGCCATATGCGCAAAGAAATTGTGGATCAAATGAAAGGCAATAAAAATGGATATTCTTTTGATCACCTGTTCGAATCTTATTCCACAGCAGACGGCCTTCCGGATAATTTTATAACGCAGGTGATAAAGGGGAATGATAACGAATTATATATTGGAACCAATCTTGGCTTTTGCGAACTCGTTCCTTCCACTGTTACAAAAAGCAACCAGAAAAAATGGGTTGTAGGAAAAATATTTAACTCGCAAACCGGTTACCCCGTAAAGGATGTAAATGCGGGCCTTGGAGCCATGTTTAAAGATCGTAAAGGAATTATATGGATTGGAACTGGATCTGATAAAACAGGGATTGTGCGATTCAACCCAAAGGCATTGATAGATTACACCCACGTGGCTCCAATGGTAGTTATTAAAGATGTAAAAATAAATAATGAAACTATTTGTTGGAGCGATCTTAATCCGCGAATTGTAAACGAGTCCTTGGATAGTAATTCCACGTCGCCCATTATCACCGATGAAGTGAACACCTTTGGGCGTCAATTAAATATTGGTGAAAGAGATTCCATTCGTCATCGGTTTGGAAAAATTTCTTTTGACAGCATTTCCAAATGGTACCCCGTTCCACGTACGCTCGTGCTACCCTTTTATTATAACAACATAGGCTTTGATTTTAATTCCATTGAAACGGGCAAAAACTTCCTGGTAAAATACCAGTTTATGTTGAAGGGTTATGACAAGGACTGGTCGCCACCCGGCTACAAGACGTCGGTTAATTTCGGAAATATTTATGAAGGCACCTACACTTTTATGCTTAGAGCGCAAAGTCCGGAAGGAGTGTGGAGCGAACCGGTTATTTACTCATTTAAAGTGCTTCCACCCTGGTATAGAACCTGGTGGATGTACTTAGTATATGCCATAATTTTTATGGCAATAATTTTATTGTTTTTCAGGTGGAACACAAGGCGAATCGTTTCGCAGAAGAAAATACTCGAGCATAAAGTAATTGTTGCCACACGGCAAATGAAAGAGGAAAATGAAAAAGTAATAGCCCAGAAAAAGAAAATTGAAGAAACGCTGAAAGAGCTTGAGGCAGCCCAGGATCAGTTAATCCAGTCGGAGAAAATGGCTTCGCTTGGTGAACTAACGGCAGGCATTGCGCACGAAATTCAAAACCCTTTAAACTTTGTCAATAATTTTTCAGAGGTGAATTCTGAATTGATTGAAGAACTAAAAATTGAAGCGCATTCAGGAAATATTGAAGAAGTTATTGCCATAGCAAATGATATAAAAGTTAACGAAGAAAAAATAGGCCATCACGGCAAGAGGGCGGATGCGATAGTAAAGGGAATGTTGGAGCACTCACGGTTAAGTACGGGTGTAAAGGAGCCGACAAATATCATTCCATTGGCTGATGAGTATTTGCGGTTAGCCTATCACGGATTGAGGGCAAAGAATAAAGACTTTAATGCGGAGATTAAAACCGATTTCGATAAAAGTATAGAACCGGTAAATATTATTCCGCAGGAAATAGGAAGGGTTTTATTAAATCTTTTTAATAATGCGTTTTATGCTGTAAGTGAGAAAGCAAAAAATGCGCCGCCAGGTTACTCTCCGACAGTTTCTTTAACCATTAGGAGGCTGGATAATAAAGTTGAACTAACGGTGAAGGATAACGGTAATGGTATTTCTCAAAAAATATTAGACAAAATATTTCAACCATTTTTTACTACTAAGCCCAGCGGACAGGGTACGGGGTTGGGTTTAAGTTTAAGTTATGATATTATAAAAGCCCATGGCGGCGAAATAAAAGTGGACACAAAAGAAGGCGAAGGTTCGGCGTTCATATTCTTTTTATCTTAGAAATGAATTATATTTAAAGTAGTTTTCATCATAATTAATAATATAAACCATGGCGATTAATCCAAAGACTCAGGGCCTTCATCACGTAAATCTTCGTTGTTCAAACCTTGACGCGTCAAAAAAGTTTTATGAGAATGTGATCGGCTTTCCTATTGTTATTGATACACCGGAATTGTTTGCATTTCCGGTAGGCAATGTTTTTATAGTTTTTAAAGAGGCAGAGCAAAATGCAAAGTTTAGTCCATTTACTATTGGAACAGATCATCTTGCTATCGCCAGTGAGTCCGAAGAGGAGCTGCAACGCGTGGCGAAAGGCTTGAATGATGCAGGCATCGAAAATACAGGTGTGAAGACAGATCCTGTGTTGCAAAAACAGTATGTTGCCTTTAAAGATCCAGACCGCATTCAATGGGAATTTTATATGGTATGATTTTAACATTTTAGCCTAACCGACAATGCGGGTTTTAAGACTACCAGAATTTCTTTCTCTTGCTATGGTGCCGCAAATAACTTTTTTTACCTAAGTTAAAATTGTAGATTATTCTATGTCACCATCGCTGTGTTTGAAAGGCAAATTAAATTGAATCATTTTAGGACTGATACTAAATTAGTAAATTGAAAAAGTAATTTAAGGTGATGAACTTTCCAGGCAAAAAATTTCCGACATTTATAACAATCACGCGTGAGGGTTAGTTGAAAAGTTTGCTTCAATCTTTTATTATTACCTTCAAATCATTATCAATAAAATCAGGGCGGTTTATACAATGAGTATTTCTCAGGTACATTATTTACTACGGCCGGGATATAAAAAAGAATTTGAGCAGGATAAGGTTAATTGAATTAAAAAGCAACTGAATGAATGTAGGCAAATGGCTTAGGATACATTACAAAAAGATAACCGGAAGCATTGCTTTTATACCAGCTATCATTGCTGTTGGTTTTTTGATTCTTTCATTGATCATGCTTGAAATTGATTTTTCTGAAGTGGGGAAACATTTGAAAGCAAGCCTGAGCTGGCTAAGCCTGAAAGACGCAAGCACCGCCCGTTCTATCATCGCTACGGTTGCCGGAGCAATTATCTCACTTACTGTTTTTAGTTTTTCAATGGTGATGATTGTTTTAAACCAGGCTGCATCACAAATGAGCAACAGGGTTTTGAGCAGTATGATTGAAAATCGGTTTCAGCAGATTGTGCTTGGTTTCTATATCGGTACTATCGTGTATGCATTATTTCTATTAACAACTATTCGTGATATTAACAGTGGTGTTTACGTACCTGCCCTCAGCATTTACCTGCTAATTCTTCTTACAGTTGTTGACATTTTTTTATTCATTTATTTCCTGGATTATGTTACGCAAACAGTGAAATATGAAACGGTAATTCACCGGGTGCAGAAAAAGACAATGGCCACAATGAAGAAAAAATTTACGGACAGGAAGGGTAAAATTCCCGACTTGCGAGGATTGATTCACAGTGAGATTACAGTAGAAGAATCAGACTATTACCAGGGATTTGATGAAAAAAAATTATTGCAAATAGCGGCGAATAACGGCATTCGAATTTCATTGCTTTATAAGGGATCTACCTACCTTATAAAAGGAACGGTTTTTATGATTGTTTATGGCGAAACGGAACTAAAGAAAGATGATATAAAAAAGTTATTGTCGGCCATTGATTTTTATAAAGGACAACCTATTGAAATAAATGCGGAATATGGCTTTCGCCAGCTCGCGGAAGTGGCTATTAAAGCACTTAGCCCTGGTATAAACGATCCGGCAACAGCAGTGACGAGCCTTCATGCGTTGACTGATCTTTTTGCTTACCGGTTGCATCATCATCCCAGGATTGTAATTTATGGTGAAGATGACATGGCGCGAATTGAAGTAAAGGTTTCCACTTTTAGCGAAATATTTAATGAGTGTATTCAGCCGATTTGGAACTATGGCAAAACAGATCAATATATTCAAAAACAATTAAGTTTTATGATTGGCCAATTGAAAAAAGCTGATGATAAAAATGAATATGCTTATTTGTTTGATTCATTAATAGATAAAATAAAAATACAAACAGCCAAAGCAAATGTTTGACAATTTAATTAAAGACCAGGGATTATCCTTGGTAAGTTTTTAATCAAAGGGTAAAAAAACGGAAAAAAATGATTCGTATGCATGAAACTTATATTAACACGATGCGCCAAACACTTTTTTTACATTCAAATTTCATCAACACAATTTCATTCATTTTTTTATTATAATTAGTTAGATATTAAATAACATTTCGTCGTAATTCGCTGGCATATTAATTGCATTTTGAATAGGGAAATAAATTTTTCACATTAAAAATAAAAAATCATGTCAAACGAAAATGAAAGTTTCTTAAATAAGGTGAAAGACACAGTACACGATGCTGGTAATGCCATTCGAAATACTGTGAAAGATGTAAAAACGGGATCAGAAAATACTGCAAGAAGTGCGGATAATGAGGCTGAGAAGGCCGCTAACGACGCAAAAGCTGATACTGGAAATATTTTTGATAAGGCTGGCGCAGCAATTAAAAATACATTTAACGATGCTAAAACTTCTTCAGAAAATGCGGCCAATTCTGCAAAAAATGAAACAGAAAAAGCAGCTAACAATGTAGATAACGAAGCGCGCAAAGCTGCTGATCGTAATTAATTTTGATTATTTTGAGAGTACCAACCGGGACATTTGTACCCGGTTTTTTATTCCCCAATAAAGCAATTCCACACAGGTAAATTTTGCCACATTAAGTGCACGAATTTTCCTTTCATATTTTCTTCACTAATGCCTAGCTTATAATATCAAAAATTATTTCACGATAGCTTTTGCGACAAACATGCCGTTATAATATTTTCTATAGCCATAGCCAAGTAGTAGATTGGGTACAATGAGAAAGACACCCATGAGCCAGCCTGAGGGCACAAGGACTGTGTGAAATAATAAAACATTTAAGCTGATGGGAAAAAGTACTACCGCAAAAAATGGCGCATAACGGTTTAGCAGTAATGATAACCCACCTACTATTTGTATAACTTTTATCATGGGATAAAAATATCCGATACCTTTAAGCCCGGCGATAAAAGCCCCTGTTTTACCAGTATGAAGTGGCTGGTAGGGAATAAAGTGAAGGAAATAATCAAGGCCGAAAACGAGATATAGAAATCCAAGTAATAGTCGCGAAACCAATACAGCTGTTTTCATTAGAAAATGCATTTATAAAATACATTCAAATTTGCTTAATTAAAATCATAATACCATAAAAAATCAAATGGAAATTAAACAGCACTTTTCGCAAACGAAGCTTTTTGTTTAAAACACACATCGCAAATACTTTTCCAATAATTTGCGTGCGGTAATGTGAAGGCTAATGCCAATCAGGCCTATAACTTCACTCTTATCATTTTTATAGGGAATTTTTGAGGTAATAAACCAGGTTTCTGTTCCATCAGCTTTTACAGATTTCGTTTCCTTATTAAGCATTGGGTTTCCTGTGGTAACTATTTCTTTATCCTCATTTATTGAGATGATTGCATTTTCCCTTTGGTATAATTTTTTTTCATTTACTAATTGGCCTTCAGCGAATTTTTGTTTTCCTTGGCTAGTGTCAAATAAATGACGTTTGTAAATTTTAGCCACATTTGCGTCGGTTAATTTCATTAAATAGATATGTGCGACCTTGTGAGTTACTAATAATTGATATGAAGAAACAACTTTTATTATTTATCAGCCTTTTAAGTTTTTTATTTACTGCTGCCCAGCTTGTTGATAGGTCTTATACGAGCTGGAGGGTCATGTTAGCCCGCAAAGATGGAAAGCTTGTGCCATTTATCCTTGAGCGAAAAATGGAAATGGGAAAGATAGTTTTATATGTTATAAACGCGGATGAAAAAATACCAGTAACCACGGTCAAAATTGTTGGCGACTCTATGTTTTTTTCAACGCCTGCATTTGAATCATCATTCAGGGTGAAACTTCAAACTAACGGAGATTTGGTTGGCACTTATATAAAAGGAACTTCGGGCAATACGCAATACTGGCATATGTATGCATATAAAATGAAGAATCGTTTCGATAATGTGAATGGCGAAAGCAAATATAATATTTCCGGAAAGTGGGATGTAAGTATTACACGGGCAAATGGAACTGTTCGAAAAGCGTTGGCAACATTTGAACAAAAGGAAAATACACTTACAGGAAGTTTTTTAACACCTGCCGCTGATTATCGTTACCTGGACGGAATTGTGAAGGGCGATTCACTTTTTTTGTCCGGCTTTGATGGAGATAATATTCATTTACTTGAAGCACAAATAATTAATGAAAATAAAATTTCAGGCGGTGTTTTTTATAACGGTTATACTTCGAAAGAAACTTGGACGGCTGAAAAAAATAATGCAATTGCCCTGCCTGAAATAAGTGATCCCACAAGGCTGCGCGAAGGCTTTAAAAAGTTAGACTTTGTTTTCCGGGACTTGAAAGGAAACGTAGTTTCTATTAATGATGAAAAATATAAAAATAAAGTTGTGGTCATTCAATTAATGGGAAGCTGGTGTGCAAATTGCCTCGATGAAACAAGGTTTTTGTCAAATTATTATAATAACGATCGGCCAAAAGATGTAGAAATAATTGCACTCGCCTATGAATTAACGACAGATCGGGACAGGTCCATAAAAAGTGTAGCTAAATTTCAAAAATTATTTGATGTAAAATACCCAATGCTAATTACAGGCGTTGCAGCCGGCGATGATAAAAAAACCGAAAAGACGCTGCCTCAACTCACAACCATAAAGTCTTTTCCCACAACAATTTTTATTGATAAGCAGGGAAACGTAAGTGAAATTCACACAGAATTTTATGGGCCGGGCAGCGGTGAATATTATATTGAATCCAAAAATAAATTTTACGAAACGATAAAACGACTTTTAAAAGAATAAGGATTTTTTCATAAAATTCACGCTGCTTTTTTTAGATGAAATATACGTTTAAATAAATAAGTGTTTTCAAATCAACTTACTAAGGTAGAAGGCTATTTGACTTTTCAATTAAAATCCTTTCTTAAAATTTGTTGCATTAATTTTTTACAAGTTTGTACATCGCGCCTTTGTTTCCGGCTTTAGTATTTAAAATTCCCATCACAACAAATTCATTATTTTTATCAGGATTACAAGCACAAATCATAAAAGGGTCTGCAGGTTTATTTACAATGTTTATCTTCTGTCTTGTCCAGGTTCCGTCCGTATTTTTCGAAAGAGCGAACATGCTCCCGTTAAAATCTCCGAACACATATTTATTCTTGAGCGCGGGAATTTCATTTCCGTAATAAGTACTTCCGCCTATAACACAAATACCCAGTTTGTGCGTGTAGGTATGGATGGGTGGTGTAAGAGCGGCATCGCTTTTTAAGCCGTCTTTTTGAAAAACACTGTCGCCTTCCATCACTGGCCAGCCATAATTTGCGCCTCTTTTTACCACATCTATTTCCTCCACCCGGTCTTCTCCCACATCAGCTCCAATTAATTCATGAGTTACTGAATCAAAAGAGTAATGCCATAGTTTCCTAAAACCATAAGCCCATATTTCCGGCCTGGCATTTTTTGTTGAAATAAACGGATTATCCGGAGGAATTGCGTAAGGCGTTTTATTCACGTCAATCCTTAATAATTTCCCTCTTAAAACGCTAAGGTCTTGCGCCAGGAATTTATAGGTAGAGTCGCCCCCTCTATCATCACCGATAGAAATATATAGATAACGGTCAGGCCCGAAGGCAATTTCTGCACCATTACTAAAAATACCTTTTCCTTCCACTTCAATCAGGCGATGCTCTGAGTTTAGGGCTGCCACATCAGGGTCCGTTTTGCTGGCGGTAAATTCAGCAATCACCAGTTTGGCCATGTTGCCCGGAATGGCCGTAGGTGCATTGTAGCAAACATAAAATTTTTTATTTGTCGCAAATTCCGGATGGAATGCAACGCTAAAAATACTGCCTACAAATGACTGCTTGTTTGGTTTTATGTATTTATCATTCAAATTTAAAAATGGGTTTGCCAATAATGAATCGTTTTTATAGACCCATATTTTTCCTCCATTATCGGTAATGAAAGTTCTGTGTGATCCATCCTTAGCAACAATTAATTCCACCGGAGTTTTAATCGCATTTGTCATTAATTCATATTTTAAATTAATGGAATCAGGTATTGTTATTTTACTGGTTTGTTTTGGAATTTCCTTTCCAACGGTATTGCAAGCCTGGAGTAAAATGATTGATAAGAATGCAAATAAGCAATAATTGACCGGTTTCATGTAAGAGTTAATTTGAAATAAATGTAAATATTATATTTCGATATTTAGCGCAGGCTTGCAGTGGATGAAAATATTTTAATAATTGAAGGCGAAAAGAATTTGTCGTGATTGCTTTATCATGACTACCTCATGATTTTCATTTCTTCATTTTTACCTGCCCTGGTGAACGTCAGCTGGCCTTTCGCGTCTGCTTTAATTTTTGATGCCAGTCTATTATCCGCATAAATTGAATAAATATGGTGCGCAGTCATCTTGCTAATTGTGTAAACAATTTCTCCCATTTTGTCGTTCGAAAGTTGATTCCAGCCAAACATTTGTTGATTGTATTTTTTGATAGTCAGGCGCAAATGTTTTATTTTTTTTGCTTGTACATGCATCAAAAAATCAGGGCTGTTTTTATCGAAATAAAATACTGAATTTTCTTTTGAGAAAAATCCAAAATCATTGCTTGCTCCAACAGTAAATTGGTTATTTGAAATCGTATATAAGTTGGAATCAAGACCGATAAGTAAGCGCGTGCCCCGGTAGTTATAATTTATTTTTGAACCCGAGATTTCATTCGTAATATGAGGATTAAGATAAAACCTGTTGTACAATGGATTAAAACCATAAATGGCTTCATACAACCCAACTATGGCGAGACTGTTTCCGGATAGTATGTCATCTCCCTGTCCGGTTTGCGTTTTGCGGGAATACCGTTGAAAGGCAAGCCCATCAAGGCTATCCTGCCTGAGAATATTTTTTATATAATGTAATGCCAGCCCAGGTTTATACATTGCATAGGCTTTAACTTCTACGCTTCCCCATGATAAAAAAATATCTCCATTTTCGTAATAAGGAAAAGGAAATTGATACTCTTTGCCTTCATCTGTTTTATATGGGAACATGCTAATGGGCCAGAAAAATAATTTTTCTTTTTGCATCTCATCTTCTATGCGGTCGAGTATCGTATTACGGCGTACCGTATCATCGCAAATACCATAAGCGATGGCCATAAAATTTACGGGCGTTACAAGGTTATCTCCATGGGTAGAGTTGTTTTTATCGCGCCAATAAATATAGCAGCCTTTGTCTTCATCCCAAAAGCCTCCGTTGCTTACACTTTTATTAAAACTTTTTTTAAGTTCAGCTGCGTAATCTGCATAATAAGATGCTTTTTTTGAGTCGCCTAATTGCGCTTCGATGCCTGACCATAACTGCAATGCATGAAACAATTTTGCATTTACAAAAGCATTTTCAAACGATGCCCAAATTATATCGATCCAATCGCTGCTTCTTTTTTGAGTGTGATTATCATTCATCATTTCCACCAGGTGATTTCCATTGGAGTCTCTTTTTAGAAGATATTCCAATGCTTTTTCACAGGCAAATTGTTGTTTCTTAACCCACGCTTTATCACCAGTTTGGTCATACAATTCCGAAACATTGGTAACATAGTCTGGGTTTGAATCCAACAAATAACCCCATTGTGCTTCATAAAAACCTTTATTAGTAAACTGGCCGGGCATTGCATCTTCATTTGTATAAGCCCAGCGCGGCCATACACGGCCATCAGGTTTAATAGCATTGTCCCGATAAAAATCCAGGCATTGCTGATATCCTTCCAGGTAATGAGGATCATTTATACCCAAACCCATTTGCGCTATGTATTGCTCGTGCAGGCATATGGGCCCATAAGGCGTGTGCCAGCTATTACCACCAAAATGCTCAGCATCGATCACGCCCATTCGTGCAATCGTATTTAACACAGAAGCAACTTGTTTGCCATTCACTCCTTTCATTTCGCCCCGGCCATATTTTTTATTGAAGTCAAAATAAGAAAGAGTTATGCTTTGAGATGTGTTGCCGGCTAATAATTTGAAAGGTGCCCAAACGTTTGTCTTTTGCCTGATAAAACGCCGGCGATTTGTGCCAGAATCGTAACGAGGGAGCATTGCTTTTTCTGAAATTGCGATGCTATAAGCCAGGTCATCATTTTCAGTCCGGGTGTATTTCATCGCTACTTGTTTGCCCTTTGCTTCCACTGAAATATTCAATCCGTTATTGGTTTTACTATTCCAAAATGAGGCCTCATTGGTATGCACACCATAAGTACAAAGTTTTTCATTAAAAAGGTAAAACCATGCAATGCCGCCAAAACCCTGGAACGCACCTTCCCAGGTATGGACGTTATTGAATTCTATCGCCGGAAAGGAAACAGATTCCACCTCAAAAGCTTTCAAAATGTTTCTTGATAAAGTAAAATTTATATCAGGTTCGTTTATTACAAACTTCCATGACTCATTAATCATTTTATTACCATCGCCATACTTGATACCACTAATGTTGATTTCGTTTCCTGAAACTGAAATTACGGGCGAGGCAGCCAACTGCAATGTTGTAAAGTTTTTGTCCAGGGTTTTTATTTCAGAATAAATACCTGCCGAGGTGTCTATTATGGTTTGCCCGTTCACAAACATTTCGGAGATGCGACACTGGTGATCATACGTTAGTACGAATTTTAATTTACTATTTCCAAATGTGATAACATGCGATTGTTTGTTATTTTTAATAGAAAAATTTTGTGCCGTGCAGAGATTAAATAAATAGAAGAATGCGGCGAATGAAAAAATTATTTTTTTGATCATATTGATTTTAGGCGATGGTAATTAAAAGCAAATCATTCAAAAATAAAGTATAACGATCAGGTAACACCAGCCCTGCTAATTTGCTGGCGAAATAAATC
Source organism: Chitinophagales bacterium (assembly GCA_038245055.1). GTDB lineage: Bacteria > Bacteroidota > Bacteroidia > Chitinophagales > Chitinophagaceae > Ginsengibacter. The sequence goes on from JBBRSV010000007.1 coordinate 46,174, forward strand.
ATTTACGTGGCAAAAGAACTTCAAAAATTATTGACGTTATGTATAATAAATATTTCAATAATTACGTTTATGGAGAGATTATTGATATTTCATCCTGCATTTTATGAACATACTTGAAAAACATCACGGTTTACGATTCTTAATAATTAGCATCGCAGTAATTGTGGCGGGCTTCTTGTCTGCATTTTGGGTTTACGGCGGCTCTTAATATTTTTGCCGAATTGTATATTTAAATTCAATTACAGATCATCTCCTCAGTTTTAAGCGGAGCCTTAATCCTTTTTCTTTATTGGGAAACTTTTTTCTTTAAGTTGAAAAAAATAGCGTCGCTATAAATCGTTCCAATTTTTTATCGCTTTCATTGTTGCGCTAAAACCCTAGGCCGAAGCGGCTAACATTATCTTATAAGTTTAACTGATAAACTTATACAAGCTTTAAATAATAACGTCAATCTTTAAATGGTACTCAATTTTTCCGCAGGGTTTTAATCGGCTCTAAGTATAATATCAACAGACAGTCCCAAAGGCTTATTAGTTGGATTGCGCATTTTTCCAAACACGTTATATACAATAAGGTTTCCTTTTAAATACGGCAGCAGCTCCGGGCTACTGGTTGTTGTGTAGGTAAATGTATCGGCATAACTGTCCGGGAAACCGATATGAAAAAGTTCTACAGGAGTAGTGTTGGTATCGGATTCCAACGTTACACGGGCGCTATCAATGTTTGCCAGGTTATCATACGCATCGGGATTGATAACTTTTATAGTGATTTGTTTTATTTTAATAGAGTTAACTGAATTTGCTCCAAATACTCCGCCTGTACTTGCTTTAACGGTACTGTCCAAATTGAAATAAAAAGAATAATTTCCTAAAGGGATTTCGTTTGGTTGAACAAAATAAATTTGCGGTAACATGAGTTGTAATTCCGGAACGGGAACATCAGACCCTCCATATACTGCCGCGATTATTTTTTTACACGAGGAAAGATTGATGAAAGCAAATGCAGCGATTAATAAGGTTAGGGCTAATCTTTTCATATGATACATTTAGCAGATTATTTTTAATCAGGCTTTGGTTTGTATGTGCAAAGTTGAAAAGTATTCGTCCTTGTATAGACAATCCGGACGTCAACATTTCATTAATAAAGTTATGTATTTTTTAATGTAACAACAGGTCAGAATTTATTGCTGCCTTTCTCATCTCACAAGCAGGCTGCTTCCTTTTAGCCTGTAAATTTTATTATCCACTCCCAGGCCTTCAGCCAGCCATACAACCACTTGAGTAGAAAGGGGAGTGCCCTCCATCGTTCCGTTCCAACCAACACCGGGAGAAGATGTCTCGAATAATTGCTGCCCAAGCCTGTTAAAAATCTTGAAATAATGAAGTTGTTTTATGCCAAATAAAATTGGCCGTAAAATATCGTTTAGCCCGTCACCGTTAGGCGTAAACGCGTTTGGAACAAACACTACAACTTTATCTACGATTTTTACCAACTGTGTATCTACCGTCACGCAGCCTCCTGAAGTTTTTATTTCAATAGAATATAATTGCTCTGAGGGCCCCGTAAATATCGGGTTATAACTCGTTCGTGAATTTAATGAAGTGCCAGGTCTCCATAAAACTGTGTCACCAAATTTCCTTGCCCTTAAATCCAGGGGTAATTCAACAACTGCATATACAACCGGGTAACTAATGCCAGGCACAGGAACATCAATTATTATAGGTAGATTTTTTGTAGAAATAGTACAACCCTCATTGTTCACCAGCAATGCCCTGTAGGTTCCCGATCGCGCTACACGATAATCAACTCCGGCAGATCCTGTTATAGCCCGGTTGTCTTTAAACCATTGAATTTTGGTTGTTGGCTGCACATGCAAAATTGCGCTGTCACCGCTGGTTGAACAAAACATTGCATCACCAGAAAGCCGTAAAGAGCTATCAATTATTGAAGCCGTTACAACAACGGTATCCTTGTTAACGCAACCGCCACCATCATGGTTTGTCGTAAGCACATAGGTTGTCGTTTTATCCGGCGTAGCAAGCGGATTTGAAATTTTTGGATCCGATAGTCCTGAGGCCGGGCTCCACATATAAACCAATCCAGGCTTTGAGTTGCCACCAATAGGCACCGGGCTTAGGTTACATGAAAGGGTATCTCGTCCGGCATTTGATTTAACCGATAGCGAATCGTCCAGGCGCGCATATAATGTATCCACACATCCATAACCATTATACGGCGTTACAACCACGGCGAAGGTGGAGCCAACAGCAGGAGGTGGTTGAAAACTGATGGTTTGCTGGTTGCCAAGCACTTTCGTAAATGAAATATTGTACCAGGTGTAATTTTGATAACCAAATGGTGCAGTTAAATTTACAGCAGTGTCATCTTTGCAATAAGTGTTTCCTACGAATTCGCTGGAGCATTCTGAATTTACATCGATGTATGCATAACCAAAATGTCTTTTAAAAGTACAGTCTGCAGTTTTGAAGAAAAGACGGATTGTTTTACCCGCATTTCCGTCAAGATTTACTGAAACGGCCGACCAGTCTTTACACCACACGGGTGTTTCTCCACCGGGATTCGGCGATTCAAAAAATCCAGGCAAAAGCGAGCCGTAAGGAATAAAAGTAAACGACGAGCAATAGATCGTTTTATTGTCGGTAACATTAGTTATTTCTGTTACCAACCTCGGCTGTTGATAGATCTTATGATTTGGATCCTGAAAAACCACGGCATAATGATAAATCAGCGAATAAATATTCCGGCCTGCGGGAATGGTAAATTCATACGAAATTCCTTCAGCTTCAGTACCAGCTAAGTTATTGCCCAGCCTGATTGAATGGCTGCTTCCGTTTGGACAATTTACCGGGAAACCCCCATACTGGTCTACACCATCCCCTGAATTTGCGGTATACATTGTTTGGCGATTAAATACGGGCCCTGAAACTTGTGTCAAAGCAATCACGTTGGTACCATCTACTGTATCTGCACTTCCGATATAGCATTTCCAGCCATTGAAGGTGCCCGTTTCAAAATCAATATTTGGAGGACAGGTTTGTGCATTTGCGCCGAAATATAATGGAAAGAAAACCATGCCCAATAAGAATAATTTTAATTGAAAATGGTTAACCGGCATATTAGTTTTATAACGGCATTAAAATTATGGTGGTTGCCTGCACAGGCTTCATAAAGTTAAGAAATTAATAGGGTGCAATCGTGCAAAAATTTGCGATACGCTCTACTAATTTGCGAAAAAAGTTTTCCCTTATAGAAGATTGGGTGGTGTATTTTGAATAAGTTGAAAAAATTTTTAATTTGAATATAAAATTGATTTTGATAACAACAGGTAAAATATTGGCCGGGGGGAGATTATCAAATCATTTAAGGAAAGTAACGTGGATGGTTAAACGCAAAATAAATAAAAAAAATTACGGAGAAATCATCAAATGTTTGAGGTGTTTTGGGTAAGCACTTAAATCAACTTTTTGTAACTTGCTTTCATGCGTTACATTTCATATATTCTTTTGTTTGCGGCCATTTGTAAGACATCTTCGGCGCAAATTGTGAATATAGAAAGTCAGCGAATTCAAAGCGACTCCACCGGCTGGCTTGTAAATATTGGGAGTAATTTTCTTTATCAAAAAAATGCGATCGAAGTAATTAACATTGGCGTAAATGCGCACGTAGAGTATAAATCAAAAAAAAGCCTCTATCTTTTTCTTGGAAATTATAACCTGCTTAAGGGCAATGGGCAAACATTAAATAACAACATATTCTTGCATCTCCGGTATAATTATAAGATTAATAAATGGCTCACATGGGAGTTGTTTGGTCAATTGCAGGAAAACCAGATAACCGGTATAAAGCAGCGCTGGCTTGCGGGAACCGGTCCGCGCTTTAAACTTTTAAGTAACAACCGCATTGCTTTATATGCGGCGACGGCTGCTTTGTATGAATACGAGGAAGAGCAGACCATTCCTATAATTTACCACCGGGACGTTAGGAGTAGTAGTTATTTTTCTCTTGATTATAAAATCGCAAAAAATGCTGAACTAATCTCCACAATTTTTTATCAGCCCTTATTTGATGATTTTGGAGATTTTAGAATCCTGAATGAAATCGGCATTAAATTTAAATTTGTGAAGCATTTTTCATTCAGCACCAACTGGTATTATTTATATGACAGCAGGCCGGCAGCAAGTACACCCAAATTAAATTACAGTATTAGCAATGGCATAGAATATGATTTTTAGCTCCGTAAATATTTCCCGACGTGTCTTACAAGAAGCAGCCAGGCTTACAATTAAATTTAGAAATTTATGACAGCAAAAGAATTTAAAAAGCTTGCACTTTCATTTGAAGGAACAATTGAAAAACCTCATTTTGAAAGAACCGCTTTTAAGGTAATTGATAAGCGGATATTTGCGACGATTTTGGAAGAAAAGGCTTCAGCAAATATTGTATTGCCGATAAAAGACCAGGGGGTTTTTTGCGCGATCGATAAGGCTATTTACCCAGTTCCAAATAAGTGGGGAACGCACGGATGGACCACTTTTGAATTAAAGAATCTTTCTTACGAAATAGTATTAGATGCGTTGGATACAGCTTACAAAGAGGTAATTAAACCAAAAGCCGGTAAGAAATGAAAGACAATTTTTTTTGAATAAAAGCATTGATAAGTGTAAAATTTAAACTAAAAAAATATTACTTCACTTGTTGCGAAAGCGTATTACGTTACATTTGAGATATCGATTTATGGAAATGTTTTTTTATTAGTTTTATAAAAATTTATAGATGAAAAGAATTTTGTTTTTGACGGCCGGTTTATTAATTGCCATGGTAGGTTTTTCTCAAAAAAGTATGACTGATACAGTTCCCGCTTACATCCGGGCTGTTGTTATGCCTTCATTTACTACCTATAAAGCTCCTGATAGCATTGCGTTTACTAAACAAGATATTCGTAAAGGGAAACCCGTTTTACTAATGATCTTTAGTCCAGATTGTAGCCATTGTCAAAATGTAACCAAAGAAATTATCAAGAATATAGATCATTTTAAAAAGTCGCAAATTATAATGATTACCTGGCTGCCATACCCTGATATGACCGCTTTTTACAGAGATTATAAAATTGCTAACTACCCGGAAATAACAATGGCCTGGGATAAAAAATATTTTTTTCTTCCCTATTACAACGTGAGAAATTATCCCAAACTTATTGTTTACGATAAAAAAGGAAAATATGTAAAAGAATTCCAGGGAGATGTAAATATTGATGATGTTTGGAAAACAGTCAATAAAAAATAGGCTTTAAAATATTGCCTGGATAAACCTGCGATTCCACCATTTCATGATCTTAATAAATTTGGAATGATACCACAACTTTTTGAATCGGTTGATCTGTACATTAGCCAGCTTTTCAGCGATGAAGATGATTGCCTGAAAGCGACAGAACTTTCTATTATAGAATCTGGCATACCGCAAATAAGCATATCACCTAACCAGGGAAAATTTTTGCAAATATTGGCAAAGCTTTGCAATGCAAAAAGACTATTGGAAATGGGTACGCTTGGCGGTTACAGTACTATTTGGATGGCGAGAGCATTGCCACCGGACGGCAAAATGGTAACGCTTGAAATTAGCGAAAAGCATGCTGAAGTTGCCCGAAAAAATTTTATTAATTGCGGGCTTGACTCTAAAATTGATATTCACATTGGAAAAGCAATTGATATTTTGCCCAGGTTAAAGAGCGAGGGTTCTGCACCTTTTGATATGATCTTTATTGATGCCGATAAACCTCCCTATACCGAATATTTTCAATGGGCGTTAAAATTATCCAGACCAGGGACTTTAATTATTGCCGACAATGTAATACGCGAAGGCAAAGTTTTGTTAGAAGAAAGTCCTGATGAAATGGTAAGCGGTGTAAAACGCTTCAATGAGTTTTTATCTAAATGTGAAGATGTTACGGCTACTATTTTTCAAACTGTGGGCGCCAAGGAACATGATGGTATGGCTATTGCAATCGTTAAATAAATTTCAGTAGAATAATATTTCTAATCCCAAAAGTATAATTCAGTTTTACTTTTTTATTTTGTAAACAAGAAGTGTAACTTTTCACATTGAAGTGGATAGTTTTTTTGTAACCGCGTTTTTCATGGAAACGGTTTAAGAGGTGGCAGTTTCTGTCATCAAGATTGGAGGCGTTTTAGAAAAATATTTCTCTATTTTTTCTTTTACATGTAAAAGCTCTTTTGTAAAAGTATTTGCTAAAAGAGAAAACTAAAGTTGTATCAATTTTTTAGTGCCCACTAAAAAAGTTCATGGAGAAGTGAGCGGTGATCTTCCTACTTTATTAATTTTTGAGAATTTATTAATTATGTATCGCGATAGACAAGTTATTAACGATATTGCTATTTGATGTTTAAAAATCTCATTCTCAAAATGTTCTGTTTTCTAAAAAGTAATATATATTTACGTATAGTATTAAAAGCTAACCATTCCATCGCTAATAGCGTATAACGTATTTGTGTATTGAAAACAGGACACCTGCGATTCTTAACCGTTCTATTCATATGCATAAAAACAGATACCGGATTTTTAGAAACAACTCACTTCCTTGTTTCAAAGGATTGCTATGCATTTCATTTAGTTTATTATTCTTGTCTTCATCTGCGCAAAACGAGTCCGAAAAAGGTTCCCCGGCTGTTACCAATTATTCTCCCAAGGTTTATAATGGTAGTCCGGGTAACTGGAGCGTGATGGAAGACAATGATGGAATGATGTATTTTGGCCAGAATAGAGTAAAGACTAATCTTCTGCAATACGACGGGGTAACGTGGAAGAAGGTTGGATCGCCGGCATCTTCAGTTGTTGTAAGATGTCTGAGTAAAGACCGTGATGGAAAAATTTATTATGGCGGGCTGGGAGACTTTGGCTATCTCGATAAGGACAGTTTGGGTGCCACCTATGAACATTCCTTGTTGGAATTTGTAACAAAAGAAAAACGTAATTTTTTTGATGTTTGGTCTATTCAAATTACGAACGACGGAATTTATTTTCAGGCAAGGGAACGCATCTTCAGATTAAAAAAAGCAAGTAAAGGAAATAGCGTTACATGGGAATCAAAAGCATGGGAACCGCAAACGCATTTCATGTACACTTTTTCTCTCAATGGCGATTTTTATGTCCACGAACAAAATGTTGGCCTCTTAAAAATGACGGGCGATTCCCTGGTCCTTGTTCCGGGTAGCGGATTTTTGGGGCAAGACCGTGTACAGGTTATACTCCCTTATTTTGACGACACAACCCAAGGGAATAACGCATCGCCAAAAAAATACCTGGCGGGAACATTTACACATGGAATGTATATTTGGGATGGAAAAAGTTTTACGCCTTTTAAAACAGAAATCGACAGCCTTATCCGCCAATACATGCTGTATAAGGGCATTTTAATTAATGGTAATTATGCACTCTCGTTATTAGGTTATGGCCTCGTTATCATTAATCCGCACGGGAAAATTTTGCAGCAAATTAGCCGAAGCACTGCCGGGCTAATAAGTAACATTATTTATTCAATGTATGCAGATTCAAATGGTGATGTATGGCTTGGGACTGATAACGGTGTTTCAAAAATTGAACTCAATTCGCCATTTACGTACTTTAATACTCAAAACGGAATTGATGCTACACCACTTTCAGTTGCGAGGCTCCCAGACGGTTCACTGTATGTAGGTACCAACAATAATTTATTGCAGTTTAACCGAGCCACCTCAAAATTTGATATAAATAATGCCATACCTAAAGACCAAATTTTTTCACTTTTAGCAGATGGCAATACATTACTTGTGCCTAGCAATGGTCTTTCTATGATTAAAGATGGCAAGGTAATTTTAGTACAGCCTTCCATAAGCAATAATTTAAAAATTTCAGTTTTACAAATTTCCAAAAAACATCCAAATATCTTGTACGCCGGGTCGTCGTTTGGAATATCTGTTTTTATCCGCGACCCATCCTCTATAAAGGAATGGAAATACCTGGGTTATTTACCCAACTTTAAAGGTGAAATTTTTACTATTGTGGAAGATAGCCTCGGACGGCTTTGGACCGTTACTTCAGATGGCGTGCCTCACCGGTTGACCCTCTATTTTGACCAGGTTGGAAAACCTGATATGACCCGGGCCAAAATCGAAAATTTCGGTGCTTCGCAAGGAGTAAAAAGATCATTGGGGTTTGTATTCCCGATGAGAAATGGGATTTATTTTACTTCGGATTCTTCGACTTATAGCTACAATGAAACAAGTAACCGTTTTGACACCGCAAGCTTTAATAACCTGCATAATTTTAATGCGATACAGGATAGTTCAGGAAAATTATGGATAGCCAACGACAGGCACTTTGCCGCCGAACCGCCTGATCTGATCATTGCTACGCCAGGGCCGAATGATAGTTACACCCTGGATTCAAACTCGTTGCTTCCCGTTGTTGATCAATCTGTTACCAATTTATTTCCTGATAAAAATGGAATTTTATGGATGGTTACCAATGATAAGCTCATTCGTTATAATCATAATATAAAAACAAACATTAATCAAACTTATAAAACACTTATAAGAAATATTACGGTAGATAAACATCAGTTGAATCCCGACCTGGTTAAAGACGGTAAAACTCCGGAGATAAAATTTAATGACAACTCGCTTCGCTTCGAGTACGCGGCACCGTTTTTTAATCGTGAAGAAAAAATTCTTTACCAAACCTGGCTGGAAGGGTTTGAAAAAGCATGGTCGCCATGGGCTAATAATTCTTATAAAGAATACACCAATATTCCACCCGGTAAATACAAATTTCATGTAAGGGCGCTAAATATTTATAAGAAGCAAAGCGACGAAGCAATTTTTGAATTTATCATTCTTGCTCCATGGTATAGAACTTGGTGGGCGTATGTTCTATATGCGCTGGCTATCTTCTTTATTATTTATTTAATTATAAACTGGCGCATCAGAAAGCTTAAAGAAAAGCATGTGGAGTTGGAAAAAACTGTAGAAGAAAGGACTTTGGAATTGAGCCAACGGGCAGAAGAACTTGCAGTAATAAATAGCGTGCAGGAAGGATTGGCTAAAGAGCTTGATATGCAGGCGATCTATGATCTCGTTGGTCAACGAATTACCAATGTATTCCAGGCCCAGGCAATTATTATTGCTACTCTTGATACTGATAGCCAATTGGAACATTTTAATTACGCGGTGGAAAAAGGCGAAAGATTTTATCTGCAGCCCAGGCCTTATGATAAGCTTCGGCAGCACTTGGTTGAAACGCGGGAAAAGATACTTATCAATAATAATTATGAACAAGCTGCTTTAAAATATGGAATGGCTGTGCTCCCCGGTACTGAACATCCAAAGTCTTTATTATTTGTTCCTCTTGTGATCGGTGAAAAGGTAAAAAGTTATGTAAGCCTTCAAAATGTTGATATTGAAAATGCTTTCAGTGACGCGGATGTTCGCTTACTTGAAACGCTTGCAAACAGCATGAGTGTTGCCCTTGAAAATGCAAGATTGTTTGATGAAACAAACCGCCTGTTAAAAGAAACGGAACAAAAAACTTCGGAGCTCGCGGTTATTAATAGTGTGCAGGACGGGCTCGTAAGGGAAATGAATATACAGTCGATTTATGACCTGGTTGGCAATCGTATTTGCGAATTATTTGATACTCAAACGGTAATTATAAGAACGTTCGACAATACTAGCGGTAACGAAGAGTGGCAATTTGCTATTGAAAGAGGGGAGCGATTATATAGCGAGCCGCGGCCATTAATATGGGCGAATAAATTATTAATATCGAATAAAGTGCCTTTGTTAATTAATGAAAATTATTTGGATTTTGCGGCACACCATGGAGGTTCAGGAGTCAGCAAAGGCTTGCCGCCGAAGTCAGCCATATTTGTCCCAATGATAGTTGGTGAAATGGTTAAAGGCTCGGTTAGCCTTCAAAATGTGGAGAGAGAAAATGCTTTTAGTGATAACGATTTGAGATTACTTACAACGCTTACTAACAGCATGAGTGTTGCATTGGAAAATGCCAGGCTATTTGATGAAACTACGCGTTTGCTTGCACAGGCTAAACAACGGGCTACAGAACTGACTACCGTAAATAGTGTGAGCAAAGCACTCGCATCGCAATTAAACCCTGACGATTTAATTAAGTTGGTGGGCGATCAAATGAAAGATTTGTTCAACGCAAACATTGTTTACCTGGCTTTATTGAATAAGAATACAAAAATAATCAACTTCGCCTACCAGCATGGTGAAGTAATGCCGGCGCGGAAAATAGGCGAGGGGCTCACTTCCAAAATACTTCTTTCGGGCGAGCCACTTATTATTAATACCGATATTGTTGGAAAGGCTGAAAAGTTAGGTATTCGTCAAATGGGCATGCCTGCAGCTTCCTATCTCGGTGTTCCTATTCCCGTGGGCGATGAAATCATTGGCGTGTTGAGTGTGCAAAGCACAGAGCATGAAAACCGTTTTAACGAGAACGATTTAAGGCTATTGTCGACCATCGCGTCGTCCGTTGGTGTTGCATTAAAAAATGCACAGTTATTTGAGGAAGTAGAGCAGGCGAAAATGGAAGCAGAATTTTCCAGTAAAAATGCTGAAAAAGCCAACCAGGCAAAAAGTGCATTTTTGTCCACCGTTAGTCATGAATTAAGAACGCCGTTAACTTCAGTTTTAGGTTTTGCCAAAATCATTAAAAAAAGACTGGAAGAAAAAATTTTTCCAACAATAGATAAAACTGATCCCAAAACAGAAAAGATTGTGGATCAGATTTCGGAGAATTTAAAAGTAGTAATATCTGAAGGCGAGAGATTAACGCATCTCATAAACGATGTTTTAGATCTTGCTAAAATTGAGGCGGGAAAGATGGAATGGAACCAGGAAAACGTTTCTCTTTCCGACGTGATAGATAGAGCTATTGCGGCTACTACTTCCCTTTTTGATCAAAAAGATATTCAACTGGTAAAGCATATTGATCCTGATATTCCAACAATTATCGGTGACACGGATAAGTTAATCCAGGTGGTGATTAATTTATTTTCCAATGCAGTGAAATTTACGGATTCCGGCGCTGTTACTTGTTCCTTGTCTCAAAAAAACAACGAAGAAATTGTTAGTATAACCGATACGGGTATTGGAATAGCAAAGGAAGATTTTGATGCAGTGTTTGAGCAATTTAAACAAGTGGGTGGTGACACACTAACGGACAAGCCTAAAGGTACCGGGCTAGGCCTTCCCATATGTAAAGAAATAGTAGAACATCATGGCGGCCGCATTTGGCTGGAAAGTGAACCAGGAAAAGGAAGCACTTTTTCTTTCGCTTTACCTATTACACCCTCGGGATTGAAGAGTAACGATACGCCCATTCATTTAAATGAATTAATGAAACAATTGAAAGAACAAATGGTTTTTTCAAAATTGAAAATGGTAGGTAGGAATGCTACTATACTTGTTGTTGACGATGATGATTCTATAAGATCTTTATTGCAACAGGAATTGAGCGATGCAGGTTATATAATTGAAGAGGCCAAAGATGGCAGACTTGCTTTGGAAAGTATTCGTAAAAACCGCCCCGACCTGATAATTCTTGATGTAATGATGCCGGAAATAAATGGGTTTGATGTCGCTGCCATTTTAAAGAACGATCCACAGACGATGGATATACCGATTATCATTTTATCAATTGTCCAGGATAAAGCAAGGGGCTACCGCATAGGAGTGGATAGATATCTGACTAAACCAATTGATACCGTAAAATTGTTTGAAGAAGTTGGAAACTTGTTGGAGCAAGGAAAATCAAAGAAGAAAGTAATGGTGGTTGATGAAGACAGCTCAGCAGTACGTTCGCTAACCGAAGTGTTACAGGCAAAAGGATATATTGTGGTGGAATCCGATGGTAAAGAACTCGTGGAAAGAGCAATTTCAACCCAACCCGACATAATTATATTGAATTCCGTATTATCTAATAAGAATGAAATTGTTCAATCGTTACGTTTTGAAAAAGGATTGGAGAATGTATTGTTTTTAATTTACCAATAGCATGCAATGAAACATAAATTTTAAAAGAAAAAAATTTAATGGAACAGAAAATATTGATTGTAGACGATGAACCTCACATTAGAATGTTGATTGAACAAACGCTGGAGGAATTGGAAGATGAAGGAGTAGAATTTTTATCTGCTGAAAATGGCGAGATAGCCTTAGGTATTATCCAGGAAGAAAAACCCCAGCTTGTTTTTTTAGATGTAATGATGCCAAAAATGAATGGCATGGAAGTTTGCAGAAAAGTAAAAAAGGAGCTGGGGTTAAACGAAGTATTTATTGTGCTTTTAACAGCGAAGGGGCAAGAGTTAGACCGGCTCAAAGGTCGTGAAGTTGGAGCAGATATTTATATGACAAAGCCTTTCGATCCTGAAGCAATTTTGAGTAAAGCGCGAGAAGTTTTGGGGTTGTAATTAAATCATTACCCACTTACTTTTTATAAAACTATGATTAGAATTACGCTTAAAAGTATTCTGTCAAAAAAAAATAAAGCTTGCCAATTAGTGCTTTCACTAATTGAGCAAATGCACGCCCACATAAGCATTGAAGATGAAAATGGAACGCTTTTATGTGGTAATACAACAATACTTTCAGAACATATTCACGCCGTAACTATCCAGGAGGAGATTATTGGGAACGTTAAGGGCGATGAAAAAGCAGTTCATATAGCATCGCTGCTTTCGCTGCTTGCGCAAAAGGAATTTGAAAGAAAAAATCTTGGAAGTGAAGTGTTGGTATTGTACCAGGAAGTTAACATGGTATTTAATTTTTCTGATAAGCTTGCGCAAGCATTGGGGCCCGTCTCTATCTCGCAGATAGCCGTAGACGAAGCAATGCATCTTATTGATTCCGTTAGCGGCGTGGTTGTTCTTTGGGATGAAGCAAGTAAACAATTACAAATACCTGCAACGTCTGGCCAGCCTATATTTGATGAGGAAAAAATCAAGGAACATGCAGATCTTTTATTAAGAATTGGATTAAGTGGCCATTCTGAAATTATGGGAGACCTTACTCCTTTAACTGAATCCGGAATAATAAGCAAAGATGTACAATCTCTTGTATATGCCGCATTGAAAGTGAAGCATAGGGTAATGGGAGCAATAATTTTGGCAGGTGATAAACCAATGCAATATGCAGCGTCCGACTTGAAATTTCTCACGACGCTTGCACTTCAATCATCATCAGCAATTGAAAGCGCTTTATTGTATGAAAAAAATTTAAAGGAAGCCAGGGAGCGAGAAGAAGCCATGCGGCGTGTTTATGAAATTACGGCGAAGTTTGTTCCTTTCGAATTCATTGGCTCACTGGGCCATAGCGTAATTACAGATGTGAAGCTTGGCGACCTTGTTGAAAAAGTTATCACGGTACTTTTTACAGATATCCGCGATTTCACAACGCTGTCAGAACAGATGACCCCCGAAGAAAATTTTCAATTTGTAAGCTCCTACAATAAACGAATGGGACCGATAATTCGGGAGCACAAAGGGTTTATTAATCAATATCTCGGGGACGCTATTATGGCTCTTTTTCCTGAAAGTCCCCAAGATGCTTTGACGGCTGCAATTGAAATGCATAAAAATATTCATGAGTTTAATTATTCGCGAAAAGCAACAAATTTACCTTTATTAAAAATGGGTATTGGTATGCATACCGGCCCTTTAATTATGGGTATTACTGGCGATAAGGATCGCCTTGATGCTACGACCATTTCCGATGCCGTTAATACAGCGTCCCGCATTGAGAGCCTTACCAAATATTATAAAGTAAGTATTTTGCTGAGCGAAGCTACTCTGCAACAAATACCACAACCGGAAATTTTTCATTTGCGTTACCTGGGTAAAGTGCAGGTAAAAGGCAAGCAATTGCCTATAGGCATACATGAGTGTTTTAGTAGTGATAGTGAAGACCAGGTAACAAAAAAAGAAAAAACACTTTCAATTTTTAATGAAGGGATGTTTCATTACTTAAGGAAATCTTTTGATAATGCTGTTAGAGCTTTTGAAGAGGTCGTAAGCACAAATACTGATGATCGTACTGCTCAATTTTTTCTCAACAATTCGATTCGCTGTCTTCAAAAAGGAGTTGCGGAAAACTGGTCCGGAGTGGTGGAAATGGTTAATAAGTAGTGCCTTTTGTTCAGATTGCATTGCAGCTGTCATTATTTTTTTTAAGCGGCGATAAGGTAAATAGCGGTTAATCCTTTATTGTATCATATTGTAAAGTATTAAATTTGAAATAAGCATTCCTTGTATTTCAAAGCGATCTTTTTGTCTAATTATTTCTATCTATGCCAATTTATTGAAATGAAAAAGATAGCTCCGAATTTAAATTTTGCGAAGGTTCATTTATCAGCACTGGCTGAACTAATAAGCACTCACCAATTTATTATTTTCTCCTTTATTTTATTTGGTAACATTTGTACCGCCCAATTGCCGGTTAGGATGGAGCCAAGGCACCATAAAGTCTTTGAGAACGATTATGTGCGGATTTTAGATGTTCACATTGTCCCCGGAGATACATCGTTATTTCACATTCATGAAACTCCTTCAGTTTTTATTATTATTACAAACGCTAAAACTGGTTCTGAAATTATTAGTAACGGCATTACTACCAAATCGTCACTTAAGCCTTCAATGCTGTGGTTTGACGGTTTCTATTCCGGGCCAAGAATTCACAGGGTCTGGAACGAGGATACCGTTGAGTTTCATGTAATGGATGTTGAGTTGTTGCGAAAAGAACACCATGAAATCGCGCCGCCATTGATGGATAAATCGCTTAAAATGTTATTTAATGAAAAGCCCGTGAGCGCTTACAATTGCGGGTTACCAAAAGGTTCCGTTGTAAAGCTTAAAAAAATTGCGTACCCATTATTGATTGTTGGATTGAGTGGCGATGGTGAAGTTTTGGTTGGCGAAAAATCATTTACAAATAAAGGCGACTTTAGTTTTATTCCACCAGGAGCGGCTATTACAATTACTAATAAGAGCACAGCCAAGGCAAGGTTAGCTATCTTTGAGTTGAAATAGTTGTCGAAGACTATAATAATTTCCTGAACTTTTTTCGATTTATTTTTATTAAAATTTTAATGCAAGCCGTCGGTGAAATCACTAATGGTTTGCTATGGTACCTTAAAATTCATTAAAGGTTGACGGGTATTTTATATATATATTTTTACCGCTGCCGCAACTTCTCCTGTTTTATTCAAAAAAAATTCAAATGGATTTACAATCGATAGAACTTTTCAATATTGAGCCGGCGAAACTAGATGAGCTTTTAGCTATGGGATGGTTTAGAATGCAACAAACTATATTTACTACTGATATTTTATATTTTAATGGACTGGAATATAATGCTGTTTGGCTACGCGTAAACCTGGTAAATTTTAAGCCTGACAAAAAATGTAAATCTTTAATCTTAAAAAATAACGAATTTAAAATAGAAATAATAAGATCCGGGATAACGCAGCAACACGAAATATTGTATTCGCGATATAAAGAAAGCCTTGTATTTGAAGGTGCTGCCTCGTTGCAATGGCTTTTGTTTGGTAATAGTAGGCGCAATGTTTTTAATACTTACGCAATCAATGTGTTTGATGGTCATAAAATGATCGCTACCGGCTTTTTCGATTTAGGATCAAATAGCGCAGCAGGGATTGTTTCAATCTACGATCCGCTATACAAAAAATATAGTCTTGGCAAATATATAATTTATAAAAAAATGCTCTACTGCATGCATCAAAACTTTAAATATTTCTACCCTGGCTATTATGTTCCAGGATATCCTATTTTTGATTACAAGCTTGAGTTGGGAACTTCGTCGTTAGAATATTTTGAACCTCGTAGAAAAGAATGGCTTCCCATTCGACGCCTAAATACGTGATTCCACAAAAACATTGTCGCTTCTTGAATACAACAATCAAAGAATTTATTTGTTTTTAGGTTGAAGAAGAAAGGTTGCCGCTGGCTACTTTTATTCAATTTTTATTTTGATAGAGAAATTAAAAAATCAGGTCAAACTAAAGTATCATGCCAGAAGGCCCATCGATATTGCATTTGAAAAATAAACTGCTGCCCTTTATTAATAAGAAGGTGACCAATGCTGGCGGTTACGGTAAAATGCCTACTGCATGGATAAAAGGCAGAAAGCTTTTGGATATTTTGACCTGGGGCAAACATTTACTTTTTGTTTTTTCAAACGGTACTGTAAAAGTTCACCTCGGCTTATTTGGCGAAATAATAATTAATGAGCGCAAAAAAGTAAACAGATCTTTTTTCCTTGAATTTACTAAAGGTGAGATAAATGGTTATGTTGTAAGAGCTCAAAAATTAGATAATTCCCTTGAAGAAATTTATGATTGGCGAACGGATATTCTTAGCGATCACTATGATCCGTCTTTTGTAAAATCGCTTTTGAAAACAATGCCTGATAAAGCGATTGATGACGTGCTCATGGACCAGGACGTTTTTACAGGTGTGGGAAATAAAATTCGTAACGAAGCATTATATCGTGCAGGAATACATCCGTTAAGTTTAATTGGAAAAATTCCGGCCGTAAAGATTTCGCGCCTTATAAAAGAAGTTGAAAAATATGCAAGACTTTTTTATAAAGAACTCGAAACTAATGGTGTAAACAAAACATTTAGTGTTTACCAACAGGAATTTGCAGCTGATGGTAGCGAAGTAACTATGAAGGTGTTACCACGTTCCAAAAGAAAAATATTCTTTAGCGAACATGCTCAAAAACTATACATCTGATTATTTTAGAAAACTGCGAAGCATTTGTAATCATTTTAACAGGTAAATGTCCTACTAACGTAAACGGTTAGGTGAAACTAATAATTTACAAATTAGAAGATTAATAGATAGGTTTTTAAAAGCGCTTTTTATTTTGAGGTAAATACCTTAACAAAATCGATGTACATGCTGCCAGTAACTATTTGAGATGGAATAAAATTTGAAAAGAAATCGCCACCTACCGCAAGATTTAAAACAACCCGTTCTGTTTTTCCAAAAAGATTGGGAACATAGCTGCCTGTTTTAGTCTCCACAATATTACCATCAAACACAGAGGTCAAACTATTTTGCGACCAAATCATTTCATACACGTGGTAGCAATCAGTGAGGCTCACATTTGATGTAATAAATCCAACCTGGTTCTTTACTAAATTTCTGTTGGTAGCTCTCCCATAAAAATAATTCGTTTGATATTTAAACGGTTCCTGTCCACGAGCTTCGAGATAATCAATTTCTCCCTGTGTAGGCCATGGATCACCATAACTCCAGTAAGCTGGCCACATACCATAGCCGGCGGGTAGTTTGATCCTTGCTACAATACGAACCTTTGGCGTTCCGGCAGAAGCCGAAATATTAGTTTTACATTCAATTCTTCCCGAAGTATAGTTGAATGTTTTAAGAGTGGCGTCGAATGGTGTAGTGGCGCCTGTAACAGTTTCTTTTTTTGCGGTTATAACCAGGTTGCCATTTGTTACCTGTACGTTTCCAGATTGGTAATATTCTAATTCATTGTTATATGCTCCGCCCGTCCAAATATTCCATTTCCCAAGATCGGTATCAAAATTATCTTCAAAAACTTTTGTATATCCGCTGGCCGTTAAAGCTGTTTCATTAAAAACATAGTCACATGTCCCAGTTGCACTAACGGTAGTATTGGCTGTAGTTACGGTTTGGGTAGTTGCAACTAACGAGGATTCATTTCCCGGTTTTGCACTAACCATATTAATCTTTTTTCCGCAGGAGCTAATTGCTAAGAGCAATGCAGCATTAGCAATCCAAGTAAATCGTATCGAAAATATTTTTCTCATAAAGCAAATTTGAACAATGAATTTACAGAATATGATTGAATTCTAATAGTAATAACTTATAATAAAAATATTGTTGAAAATAATTTTATTGGTATCAGTATCAGCGATGTCAAAATCTTGTATCTCTCAACAAATATTAAAATAGGACAACAACGAAGGAGCACTTATATGTGCATGATAATTTATTTTAAAAGAAATTGGTTTGGCATGAATTATGGACGATTTAAAAAAATTAGTTTATGAAACAGATATTTTATTCATTTTTATTCAGTGTGTTTTCAGTTTTATTATTTAACTCAGGGGCAATTGGGCAGGCCCATCATGCTAAAAAGAAACATTGGAGCCATCGTAAAAAAGATGCCTTAATAGGAGGGGCTGGTGGCGCCGCTACCGGAGCACTTGTAAGCAAGCATCATGCAAGAGGAGCTGTAATTGGTGGTGCAGTAGGTGCTGGCGGCGGTTATTTAATTGGAAAGCATAAGGATAAAAAAACTTCTCACAAATAAGTATTTAACGTTGAAATTATAAACAAAATGTCTTGAACTAAATCAGGACATTTTTTTTGAGCATTCTGACGACGTTGCTTTTTATGTGCCTGTAAACAATTTCACCAATAGAACTTTTGTAAAATCAATTTACACCTGGGAAATAGTATGATGTAGCTGTTTGGGAAACCATAAATAAATACCAATTTTATGCAAATTATTTTAATAAGAAAGTGGATTCCAAACAGTAACTTATATGTTTTTACTTGGGACTAGTTGTTACCGAACCTGCCCCATTACTATTCTTCTCATACGTATCATATTGCTTTGTACTACTACCAAGCCGTGTATCCATATATGGAGGAGGTGCTGGCGAACGCGGTTGAAGGACCTCTTTAACCGGAGCTTTAACCGTGACTATTGGTGATGGCTTGACAACAGTTGCAGTATCCGACTTGATCACAGGCTGCGGTTTTTCTAACGAAGTTACTGTTGCCAAAGGCGCTGTATTTGTATTTTTGGTTGAAGTTATAGAAGGTTGTGTTGGAGTATTTGTGACAGCCTGTGTATTAATTTCTTCGGCAATAACAGTTTTTGTAACAGGCGGCAAAATGGTGGGCGATTGTTTTGCTACCGGGGCAGCGGGAAACACGTCTGGCTTTGGCGATGGCGGTTGATTTTCCTTGACAATTGCTTTTGAAGTATCCTTTTTGGGTTGTGGATAATACTTGTCCAATAAAGGATGGTCTGATTGATCTGTTTGCGAAAATCCACGCAAAGAAAACAAGACAACGAAAGTAAAAAGCAGTCTTATTTTTCTTAAATGCATATCGGCGTATTTTCCTTAAAGTTATTTATAATTCACTTACGAAAATAAACCACCGTCAAGTTTATAATAATTTTAAATGCCAACAAGTATCGTTAGATAAGTAACACCTTTTTTTGTAAAAATAGACTGATAATTTTTTGAATTTTAATTTTCGACTTCTTGTTTACTTAACGCTTTTATTTCATCGTGCGAAGCCTTAAAAGTTTTCTTTTGCGTCTCTATCATATCCCTTAAATAAGCTGGCAAGTGCTCGTGAGCCAAAGCCCCCGAATAAGCCCTTTGCGCAGCATCCTCACCGGTGTGGCAATCACGAAGGATTGTATTGCGGTTATGCCCGGAAAAAACGCCTTTCACATCCATCCAAGTGCGATAGATTTTGCCTGAAGAAGTAGTTCCATTTTCGACGTCTTGTCCCATTACCTGCACTTCTTCAGTAAGAGCTAATTTAGCATGATGGCTTTCAGCGATCATAGCTGCAAATAAAATTTTTAGATCATCATCGCCGCTTTCAAGTTCTTTAATAGCCCGCTCGTAGCCTGCTACGCGGTCATTGTTTATCTTAATAAGATCTTGTAATATCTCTTCGGTTTGTTTGTTGGTTTCCATAAATTTTTTTACCATAACGCATTAAATTTCATGCCAATTTAGAAAATTGATAAAATTTTTAAGTTGATATATTATTTTTTTAAATAAAAAACTCAACAGTTTTATAAGCTTTTTAAAACGAAAAATTAAAAACAGATAGAATTTAATAAGCTATGAAACTGGTAAAATAACTCTGTAATTATTATTGTTCACTAACAAAAAATTTGATACGTGAAGACTTATTGTACTGACCTGATTTTCGGTTATGGGTCTACGTTATATACAACCGTAACCGGAAAGTTTGCGTTTGCATGTAACAGATAAAAAATTGAAATTTAATTCTAAAACCACACATTTTTTATTTCATGTGAGAAAGTAATCCGGATATTAAACTGAATTGAGTGGTGAAATTTATTCATCGCCCACGATATATAAGCCCAATTTTAATTTACTAAAATTATTGAACGCATACTCTTGTTCATATTCTAAAAACTATGGTTTCTTTTGGTAAACCCTCACATAATCAACGTACATCTTTGCCGGGAAAAGACTATCATCAATTTTTCGGCCGGGCCAATCACCGCCGACAGCTAAGTTGAATATGATAAAAAAGGGTTGATGAAATTCTTCCATAGTACTGCTGTTGATATTTGCGGCATGGTATTGAATATTATCAACAAACCATTTTATTGAATCAGCGTCCCACTCTATACTGTACACATGGAACTCAGCGGGAGTTGTATTAATATGCCCACCACTTTGTAAATGGCCGTTATTATCCCAATGTATTGTTCCGTATATCGTGTTCTCGGCATTGATGTGTTCCATTATATCTGTTTCCCCACATGCAGGCCATTTAATAGAAGTTATATCATCTCCCATCATCCAGAAAGCTGGCCATAAACCCTGGCCAACCGGAAGCTTCATCCTGGCTTCGATCTTACCATATTTAAATGATTTCCTGCCAAGTGTTCTCATTCTCGAAGACGTGTAAGGATGATTACCAGACGATTCTTTTATTGCCGTTATAACCAGGTTGCCATTGGCCTCTGTTGCATTTGCTGCCTGGTAAAATTCCTGCTCATGATTGCCCCAGCCATTTGCACCCGTTTCAAATTGCCAAACGGAAGTATCAACGCGTGCACTGTTAAATTCATCCGACCAGACTAAATGATAAGGGGATATACCAGTGGTTGAAATTGCCGGATTATTTGTGCCTTGCGAACAGCAATTAATTGTTGATAAAAGGCTTGCTGATAAAATGAACACGCGGGGATTTAGTGTAAGCATCGTGACTCTTTAAAAATAAAGTTAGCAAACTTTTATTCAAAAAAATAGCGGATACGGTTGAATTATTTATCAATTCATCGTTAGTCTATGAATTATTAAACATTTTGCATCGACAAGCAGATGTCAAAAAAAACCTAATAAAGATTACCTGTTTAGTTTTGTTTCGAAATTTTGCACAATGTTGTAGAAGGTCAATGCCTGCGCATCACTCAATCCATTTCCTAAACTTGCCAATGCACATTCCCTTTGGCCAGGGTGACCAGTTACCCTTGATTTACCAATTAGAATTGTAAGGTTCGTATAATTTTCATATCCGGCCGAACCTTTTGCATCTTTTACTACTCCATTTCTAAATCTTTTTACATTAGTAGTGGTAGAAGAAAACATAAATAAACCAGTGGTATTAGGAGTAAGGATATCGTCTTCGGAAAATCCGAACCATTCCGAATCATCTCCATCAACAAAAGAAATGGACAGTTCATTATAAGGCACGGCGCCATCCGTACAACCCATATCATAACCGGAAATAGTATTTTGTGTTCTGGAATAATAAGACATAGAAGCATTATTATAACGGCCTAAGGAAGTATCTGCTAAATGGGTATCCGCAAAATCATTAATTGTTGGAAATAATACACCAGTGCTTGAAAAAACCGGGGAGCCAAAAAATGTAAGTCTATAGGAATTATCAGTATTTGCCGGATCTTTTAAATTCCATTGCATACTCGAAGCGGATCCGCCGACCATCGGGTAAATTGCTTTAAATGTCTCCCACAATGATGAATCTTTTAATTGGGTAACGAGGTTATTTATTGCAATTTTCTGGGTTGAGTCAGTAATTACTGCGGCAGTTATAAATTTTTGCGCATCAACATCGAGTACCACTGGAACAGGAATTATGGCATTATCAACCGTTTTTTTGCAGGATGAAATGTTGAAGAATATCAAAAGAGTGAATAGACAGCGAAGCAAATTTTTCATTTATTAATTTTTATATACTTCAATTCAATATCAATATAAAACCGAAAATTATTAAGAGTGAATGATAAAAAGTTATTCCTGGCGCCGTTGTTTAAGGATTTAAAAATCAAATCAGCAAGATTGTTTTAAATGGGGAAGACAAGTCAATGCTAAAATATAGCAAAATAAAATTGCCTCTTTAGAATTACGAATCATTAACCTAAATACGAAGGACAACTTAAACAGGTTTGCCCGAAATCCAGTAAATAATTTCAAGTCTTTAAGCTATTTCCATGCCATTCTTTAGCTGTTCACTTAATTCGTCCCAGATGATTTAAAACATTTTGCTTTTGATCATTTAATAATGAAAACAAAAAATTGAACGATAAAGTCACCTAAATATTTTTGTAATTAATGCTGTTTGCGACGCCCAACGCCGTTCAATATGTTAATGATTTTTGAAAGTTATATGGCGCGTGTTACTTACTGATTTTTGCATAGTCTTTCCTGTGTTTCCTTTCATTTAATATTTAATATAAATTTATGCGATATTTTTTAGGCTTTGCCGTAAGCTGGTTTTTATATTTTCCTGCATTGGCGCAGGACGCACAAACTGTTACGTTGGTTTTTGTAACGCCAGCGAATGATAACGTTAGAAATTACGAAGCGGTGATTGACGACGTTAGTTATTATTCTGAAAACAATTCCTCCTTCAACAATCAAGACAGCCGCAACACATCTTCGTTAAATCGGAACACAATTTATTTAAATAATTTCCAGGCTGGCGGTCACGCTATCCAGGTTTATAATTTAAGAAATGGTTCCGATGAAGAAAGAAATGGTAACACGCCGGTTTATTCATCATCTTTTAATGTAAGGGAGGGCTTTGATACAAAGATTGCGATAAGAAGTAACGGGCAAGTTCAATTTTCAGAAAGACAAAGTGCATTCAAAAATTCCACAGATAATAATATACAAGGAAATAATAATGATGTGCGACGCGATGATAATGCATCAGCAAGTAATAACATAGGACATGATAATACCACAATTGATAACGACCAAAGTAGTTCGGGCACTGATAGAAATAGCAACGGTACCGGAAATAATAACGATGTTAATGGATCGACATCCAATACCTTTCCTTCTAACAATGGATCACATAATCAAAATACGGGCGTAAATAGAAGGTCTGCCACAAAGCGCGATGACACTTTTTCGAAAGATGATAATGCCGGTTCAACCACAGATGGCGCCAATCAAAATAGCAAAATTAATACTGATCCCAGCGAACCTGGTAATGGAAATTTTGATCATGAAAATAATAATGATCAAACTATAGATAACAAGTCTGCAACCAAACACGCCAGAATCAATTCAAATTCTCCAATGTTTGATTACCAGTTTAATTATCTTTATGAAACGCTTAGCAAACAATGGATTCCTGGCCAGAAAATGAAAAATATAAATAATGAGTTTGCAAACTCAGGTGATAATTTTACAACAGTGCAGGCAACGAAACTAATAGCGTTAGTAACGGAAGAGGGTAACCGCTTACAACTTGCTAAATCTGCCTACCACGCAATAACAGATCCCGAAAATTTTAGCCACGTATATGACCTTCTTAAATTAGAATCGAGCAGGGAAGAACTTGACAAATTTATTGGCAATTTCCAGGATCAATAAAAGATAGCGCTTTAAATCTAATGTTAGAATATCTCTGGAGAAATCTTTGATTAACGGTATGTTATTCTGCCCAAAAAATTTGTTGAATATTTTTTAGGGTAAATCTAATCGAATGAAAATATATTAAATTTGAAATAGAATAGCCAGCGTATTAAAAAATTAAATCAACTGTAATGTTCATTTTTTTACTGAGTTAAATACCAGGCAAATTTCATTTTCAGTTTTTAAAAATTTTCATGCAACGAATTTTAGAAAATCACCAACCTGCCCGAAACAGAATTTATTCAATTGATATCTTGCGTGGACTAGTTATGGTGATTATGGCGGTCGATCATACAAGAGAATTTTTCCATCATGATGCATTGGTGGGAAATGATCCTACAAATCTTGAAACGACGTGGCCACTTTTATTTTTTACCCGTTGGATCACGCATTTCTGCGCGCCGGTTTTTGTATTCCTTTCAGGTACCTCTATATTTTTATATTCTCAAAAGGGAAGAACAAAAAACCAGGTAGCGTCTTTTCTTTTCAAGCGGGGTTTATTTTTGATATTAGCAGAGATAGTAATTGTAAATTTTATTTTTCAATTTAATTACGGTTCTTTCATAATCCTTGAAGTTATTTGGGTAATTGGTTTGTCAATGATCGTACTTGCCGCACTTCAATACTTGCCCTACAATGCCTTATTAGTTATCGGCCTGCTTATTGTTTTCGGGCATAATTTATTGGATGGTGTGCAGGTAAACCAGCCAATGGCAGCATCTGTAGGGTTTACGATTCTTCATTCAATTCAAATGTATAAGGTAACGCCGAACTTCACGCTTCTCATAGCTTATCCATTAATTCCGTGGCTCGGCTTAATGATTGTTGGATATTGTGTTGGCAAGCTTTATTCTAAAAATATTAATGCGGCATACCGGCAAAAATTCCTGTTAGTGGCAGGCATTATCGTTATAATACTTTTTGTAATATTAAGGTATATAAATATTTATGGCGACGTTAGTAAATGGTCAACCCAGCGAACACCCTTTTACACTTTTTTAAGTTTTTTACGCACATCAAAATATCCACCATCACTGCTTTTTATGTTAATGACAATTGGGCCGGCGTTGGTTATTTTATCAATTGCAGAAAATGCCCGGTCGCGGATTACAAAATTCCTGATAGTCTATGGTAAAGTGCCGTTCTTCTATTTTATCTTTCATTTGTTTCTAATACATTC